>DASYWM010000175.1:0-6299 GCA_035936075.1 Thermomicrobiales bacterium | reverse complement strand
ATCGTGGGCTCTACCTCCGATTCCTTGCCCTCGGAGCCACCGTCCCGGAACCCATGACTGGGGAATACGGATGCCGATCCTGTAGTGGTGGTGTCCCTATCGGCAAGCGTCATTGTGCAACCTGCGGCTGCTGGCCTGCGGATGAAAACCCAGAAACAACTGAGCCCTCGGCCGATCGGCTGTAGACTTGCGTCTCGTTTTGCGTATGTCAGTTTGAAGGAGAGATCATGCTTTCGACAGGCAGCCCCATCCAGAACCGGATCGGCAATGTCTTTGTCCCGGTGAGCGATATGCCGCGTGCCGTTGCCTGGTACAGCCGGTTATTCGGGCTCGAAGAGGGCCAGACCTCGCACGAGGGTGGGATCTACGATGTCCCGATGGCAGGTGAAACACGGCTCATTCTGGATGCAAACAAGCCAATCACGGAACATTCCGCCCAGCCACTCTGCCTCTTCCTGACCAACGACATTGCCGCGTCAATCGACTGGCTCCGGGAACTCGGTGTGGAGATCGCAGGCGAACCACAGGATATCGGCAGCGTCATCTTCGCGACGTTCAACGATCCGGACGGGAACCCGCTCATGGTGTGCCAGCGCAAATAGTGATAGCAACAGGACCTGGCACACGGCCGAACATCCGTACAGGTGAGTGCTGTGCAGCCTCGCGTCGCGCCCGCAGGTCCTCGGCCACAGGCCGGGCCAGGGGTCACGTCCAGGCGACGACTGCCTCCAGCATGACCTGGCCATCGAGCCGTCCATCCGGATCAAGAAACAATGTTTCCGCCCAGTGCAGAAAATCCTGCACCAGCACGGACCAGGTGTCATCCGGGATCGCGGGATAGAGCGAGCGAAGCCGCTCACCGTAGCCGTCCCGTGCCTGTCCCACGCTCTGGCCAAATGTCCAGGATGCCAGTGGTTCCGTTATCACATCAGGCCAGCGGCGCTGAAGTGCCGCCAGGATCTCATCCTCGGCAGGCGAGGCAGCCTGGTGACGGAAGCCGGCCGTCTCGACACGGGTCCGCCAGCCGATGTCCCAAAGCGCCAGTGCGCCACCCCGCTCCGTCCGCTCCCGTATCCAGACGACGGCTCCCCCTGGACGAACGATCCGCGCGAATTCATCCAGAACGCCCTCCCAGTCCCTGACGAGGTAGAGCAGCGAGGCAAAGATGCCGACATCGCAGGAGTCGTCCTCGCGAGGGATCGCGGTCGCATCGCCCTCGATCAGCGTGACCCGTTCCTCGACACGCAGTGTGGCGGCCTTCCGGGCGCAAGCATCGAGCATCGGGCGGGAGATATCGATGCCAACGATCCGATGCCCGGATGCGGCCAAAGGCAGGGAGATGCGACCGGTTCCAATGCCTGGCTCGACAATGGTGAGCGTCCGGCCCCTGGCAATCTCGTCGACAAAGGCCACGAGATGCCGAAGTGCATTCGCCGGTAGCCCGCGCTGATCATCGAATTGCTCGGCAAGGGCATCGAAGGAAAGCGTCATGGCTGCTCCTCACCCGGTCGCCTGCCGACCGGAAGGGTGACACATCAGAACAACGGCCCCACAATAGCGACGCGTTCGCTTGCTCGTTGCTGCAGTATCCGCCACAGGGGGTATCTTCACCATGGCTGTTCAGGATATCGGTCACCCGGCCTACGGTTGTTTCGACCTCGACGCGTCGCTTCAGTTCTACGCACTGTTCGGGATCGAGGAATCCTTCCGGCTGGTGAAGGAGGATGGGTCTGTCCGGCTCGTCTACCTCCATGTCGCCGGTGACCGCTTCATCGAGCTCTTTCCGGGAGGACCACCTCCCGAGGAGCGTGCATCACAGGCGCAGCAGAGCTACCGTCACCTCTGCCTGATGATCGACGACATTGAAGGCATGGTGGAACACCTGCGAAGCAATGGCATCACCATCGACACCGAGCCGAAGGTTGGGCTGGACTTCAACACCCAGGCATGGGTGAAGGACCCGGACGGCAACCCGATCGAGCTGATGCAGATCTCGCCACAATCGCCCCAGCGTGCTATCGCCGACGGAACTGCCTTCCCGGAGAGCGACATCCTGGTGACGCCATCGTAGCCAGCCCGACCACGGGGGAGCCATATCATGGAAGACAGGAACACTCTGATCGCAAGGTTCCAGATAACGAACCGGGAAGAGACTCAACTACCCGGCGTCGATGGTGACTGGGCGAACGACGCCAGGATGGCAAAAACCTTCACGGAAGGGATCGAGGGAGGCAGTGAGGGGCTCTTCATCACCTCTGGCCAGGAAGAAGGGAAGTGCGCCTACATGGCGACGGAGCGCATTATCGGCACACTCTCGGACGGACGGTCCGGCTCGTTCGTCGTGCAGCACGGCGGCCTCGAAGCGAACTCAAACTCCTGGTTTGGCTACATCGTGAACGGCACAGGGAGTGGCGACCTGGCGGGGGTGGCGGGGAGCGCCGTCATTTCGCATGACGACAAAGGCGCCCACTTCACCTTTGTGCTGGAGTAGCGGCCCCATTTCTCCGGGAG
Organism: Thermomicrobiales bacterium; assembly: GCA_035936075.1. Classification (GTDB taxonomy): domain Bacteria; phylum Chloroflexota; class Chloroflexia; order Thermomicrobiales; family UBA6265; genus UBA6265. The sequence continues at coordinate 3,788 of DASYWM010000175.1, read as the reverse complement.
CATCGCGGGCCGTTCGATAGAGAGCCCGGCCTTCGATGAGGGAGGAAATTCCTGCGCGATCACGATCCTGGTGGATTATCCCATCGAGCCATTCTTTCATCATGGAGATTGTCCATTGCCGCAACGAGCTGTCCCTGACGGAACGGAGTTGCCGGCGATCGGCCTAATAGTGAAAAGGACCAGCCGGTCAGACACGAAGAAAACGGGGACGACAGTGAATCGTCCCCGTTCAATCGATTGACAAGATCGGCGCACCAGTGATCACCGGTCGGCTGGATCGGCTTCTGTCGATTTCTCGCAGAACTTGCGCGAGATCGTCTGCATTGCAAGCGTGATGTCGTCCGGGCCCGGAGCGCGTTCCGGTGTCGCGGCATGCAGCAACCGAACGCCGATCATCAAGGCATGATAGAAGGCGCCAACCGCCGCGGCCTCGTGAGGATCAAGGTCGTCCTCCCCGTGCCCGAACATCACGGCCAACGCATCCCGTGCGCACTGCATACCGTTAGTCAGGCTGGAACAGACGGGGGTTTCCTGATCGACGTTGAGCAGCACCTCGATCGATGCCTGGAGCAACCGCTGGTCCTCGCGAGAAGCGGTAATGATCCGGGTCCAGCATTGCTCGAACCATTCCGGGAATGCCGTATCGCCCGGGGCCTGCATCACCGAAACCGCATTCTTGATTCGTTCACCCCACTCGATGTTCGCCTCGACCATCGCTTCCTGCAGCAACGCTTCCTTGGTGCCGAAGTGATAGCCTATCGCGGCAAGGCTCACACCTGACGCACTCGCGATATCCCGCGCGGTCGTCTGCACATAGCCCTTTTCGAGCAGGCACTTTCTCGCTCCTGCGAGTAATTCTTCCCGGTTCCCCACGATCACTTCCCATTGCCGCAGAATACTTCCAAACTCATTTGCACAATTGTACTAGACAAATGTGCAACATTCCGGTAGAGTCGTGTTTGCCTTGGGAAGAGGCGGATACATTCCGACCAGACATCTCCCGGTTTTGCGGACGCGAAGTGTCCGCATACGCAGACAGAGTGGGTCTCAGGCGTCGGCAGGCTAAACACTGCTCTCGCCGCAAACATGTAATGCCCTGCCGGAATCGTGCTCCCCGATGCGCGAAGTCCGCTCGGGCCGCGTTGACAAGGAGCCGAGTATTTCCATGCGTTCTTTTGCACTTCCTACAATGGGTCCAGACAATCCACGCGCCAGGTGGTATGTGCTTGCCATCTGCTGCGTCGCCCTCTTTATGGCCATTCTCGATAACCTGATCGTCAATGTGGCCCTGCCGACGATCTCCGACGATCTCTCGCCAACGACCGCGCAGTTGCAGTGGATCCTTTCCGCTTACGTGCTGGTCTTCGCATCGTTGCAGATTACGGCGGGCGGGCTTGGTGACCGCTTCGGACGTAAGCGCTTCTTCATCTTCGGCCTTATTCTCTTTACAGCAACCTCCGGCTTGGCGGCGCTCGTTCCATCGACCGGATGGCTGATTACTGCCCGGGCGGCACAGGGGATCGGCGCGGCGTTCATCATGCCGCTCTCGCTCTCCATCATCTCCGCGGCATTCCCGCCCGCGGAACGCGGCAAGGCGATCGGCATCTGGAGCGCCATCTCGATGTCCGGCATCGCGATTGGCCCCATCATCGGTGGCATCATCGTCGATGCATGGTCGTGGCACTGGATCTTCCTGATCAACGTGCCGATCGGTATCGTGTCGATCATCGGGGCACAGGTGATTCTCCAGGAAACGCGGGACACTACCGGCCACGCACCCACCGATATTCCGGGGACGATCACCGTTACTGCGGCGATTGCCGCGTTGACCTGGGGCCTGATCGAGGCAGGCGAACGAGGATGGAGCGACCCCGCCATCGTCGCCAGTCTCACGGCAGCCGTGGTACTTGTCGGGCTCTTCGTGGTCATCGAGAACCGATCCGATAACCCAATGGTGCCGATGCGCTTCTTCAAGTCCCGCAACTTCACCGGCTCCAACCTGGTCGCGGTCGCGACCTCGTTCCTGATCTCCGGGCTCGCCTTCGCGATGACGATGTATTACCAGAACGTGCACGGGTTCAGCGCGATCCGCACCGGCTTCACGATGCTGCCGTCGGTGATCCCGATGGTGATCATGGGTGCGGCCTCTGGCGCGCTGCTCGCCAGGCTCGGGGCTCGCAACATGATCGCGACGGGTATGGTCATCGGTGCAGCCGGAATCTTCCTGTTGGGACGGGTAGGGATCGACACGCCATTCCTCGCCCTCGCGCCTGCCCTGGTTATCTTTGGCACCGGCATGGGTCTCGTCTTCGCTCCGATGATGACGACACTCATGAACAGCGTGGAGACCGAGAAATCGGGTGTCGCCTCGGCGGTCAATGGCGCGATTCGCGAAACAGGCTTTGCTTTCGGCATCGCCCTGCTTGGCACCATCATGAACCAGCGGTACCGCAGCGAGATCCGCAGCTCTGAGGAGTTCAACGGGTTGCGGGACGCGAGCGATCCGCAGCTTGGGCCGTTGCAGCCGGTCCTTGACCTGATCGAGCGGGGAATCAACTTCGGCGGCCGGGTTATCCAGAATGAAAAGCTGTTCCCCGGACTGCCGGAATCCGTCACCGAACCGGTCCGGATTGCCAGCTCGCGTGCCTTCGTCGCCGGCATGGAGCAAGCCTTCGTGATCTCCTCGGTGGCAACGGTTGCCGCGGCGGTCGTCGCCTGGTTCCTGATCCGTGATGAGGTGCCCGTGGCTCAGGAACGGGAGCAGGTGGAGGGAAGGTCCGGCAACCGGGTTTCGGCCACATCATCGCCCGTGTCCGCTGACTAGCGAAGAACCGTTGCAGCGATCCACGGTGCGATGACAGGTAGGTCATACAAAGGAAGGGGAGCCATGATGGCTCCCCTTCCTTTGTATGGAACGATGACCTTCAGTGGCGCCTAGCGAACGGCCCGGTGGAGACCAATGGCGCCAGCGGACACGAGGGCTCCCAAACCGGCCAGCATGATGGCCAGCACGGCACCGAGAACTGCATCATCCACTTCAGGACCCGTGCCTGTGCTTGGGAGCGAGGTCACGGTAGCCGGCTCATGATCCGTCCGGGGCTCATCGCCGATGACCGGGGGCACGTACTCGTCGCCTTCATCAGCGGGATCTTCCCCCTCGATGTCGCTCGACTCCAGCAAGATGAAGCTTGGGCCGCCGAATTCGCCTTCAGGGGGCCCATCGGGAATCGTCAGTTGCTGAAGGGACTGGCCCTGTAAGACATACCCGGCGGGAACCGTCGCGGGATCGATCGACGCTTCGATGGTGGATCCGAACGGCACTTCAACCGAGCAAGTGGCAGCCCGCTCCCCGGCTTCAGTGACACACGAAGTCGAGAAGTTCGTATCGATCGCCACGAAGGTGACCGTCACGCCTTCCCACGGTGTGCAGCCGACGAATGGCCCAGCGTGCTCCGGCTCGCAATAGGCAGCGAAGGCTGTGAGCGGGAAGCCCTCCGCCGCCTCTTCCCCATCCTGGGCAGCGGCCGGACCAGCCACCACGAGACTGGCGAATATTAATCCGAACAATATGAAATACCGAGTCCATCGACGCACATGATTCATAGCAATACATCCCTGATCTGAATCGTATCCACGGCGCTGGGCGTCTGACCTCCCGGGTGCCTGTCCGTTGTGCATTGCCCGACATCGCGGGCATTACCAATGCATTTCCTGTCCCTCTCCTCCCGCAAACAGGTAGCTGCAACAGCATGTTTATTGATGTGGTTGGCGTCCCACCGGATTCATTA
>DASYWM010000174.1:0-12392 GCA_035936075.1 Thermomicrobiales bacterium | reverse complement strand
GCCCGTGCCCTCATCGATCAGCCGCGCTGCCCGGAAGCAAGGCACGCGGGCCGACGGCTTCACCGTCGCCGATGACATCGACACCATCCCACCTGTCCCCATACATGCACCGGCTCGCACACGGGGACATACGATCGTCGCGTGGACGCTCCGGGCGGCGATCATGCTGGTTCTCGTCAGCACAATCGGCTACTTCGGACGCGAGCGCCTGGCGGTCAGCATGGACGATATCAGGGATCGCATCCCGGTGGATGTCCAGCAATCGCTCGGTATCGCGAATACAGATGAGCCGGATGAGCTTGCCATCAACACCGCACCTGAGGGACCGGATGCGGAGAACACGGGTAGCGACGGGACCAACGGCGCCTCTACCGCAGGTCAGCCGATAGCAGAGCCGACACTGGCGCCGCCTGATGCTCCAGTGGAGACCGAGGTCGCCCAAAGCGAGACGGACGAGGTCGTGGCCGAGCAGGAAGACCTGACCGCGAATATTGGCGGGGCGACCACAGAGCTGCCTCCGACCAGCGATGCCGCGAATGAAACAGATGATCCGACCGATCCGCTTGCGCCCACCGAGACCACCATCCCGCCGACTGAGCAGCCGACCCCGACCGAGATCCCGGTAGAGCCAACGGCGGTACCGACAGGGATTCTGGTCCAGGTGGCAGTTGTGCCAACAGAGATACCGACTGACGTACCGACAGTCGCTCCAACAGAGGAGCCTACACCCGAGCCAACGGCGGTTCCGACCGAGGTGCCAACGGTCGAGCCTACGTCGATTCCGACCGAAGCGCCGACACCTGAGCCGACAACCGCACCGACGGTTGCACCGACGATCGCTCCAACAGAGGAACCTACACCTGAGCCAACGGCGGTTCCGACCGAGGAACCGACAGAGATCCCAACCGAAGCGCCGACAGCAGCTCCGGCAGAGATCCCAACCGAGGCGCCCACAGCAACTGCCGCTGTTGATCCGACGGCCGACCTGCAGCCAACGATCGAGTCCCAGGAGCCGAGCGTCCTGCCGGAGACGACGCCGGAGCAGGCAGTAGTCTCGAATGGCTTCCGCTACACGATCGAGGGGGCGTCGGTAGGTCCGACGATCCGGGAACTCCCGGAGATCAACTCCGTCGGCGGCTATGGCGAATGGGTGGTCCTGAGCGTCTACGGCCAGAATCTGTCCGACGAGGCGCAGGTCTTTGACATGGCCAACTTCCGGCTCATCGCGGATGGCCAGGAAGTACAGGTGGATGTTGGCAACGCCTGGGTCAGCGGCCTGGCGGGTAACACCCCTGCCTATGGCAACACTGATGCGATCCAGTGGGCTCCGGGCGAGGCCCATCGTTTCACCCTGACCTTCCTGGCACCGCCAGCCGCGGAATCGCTGGTGCTCCAGGCGGGAGACCAGACGATCGACCTGAGCCCGGCGCTTGACAACCCCACGTCACTGCTTGGCGACGACCAGACGCCGGTGGCGTCGGATCTCCTGCAAGGGACCGTGGTCGAGGTGATCGATGGCGAGACCATCGTGGTCGAGATCGACGGTGTCCAGCAAACGGTCCGCTATCTCGGGGTTGACGCGCCGACAGGAGACGCCTGCTACGCAGAGGACGCAGCCGATGCAAACGGATCCCTCGTCGCAGGGCAGACGGTGACCATCGAGCGACAGGCGACCGACACCGACGCCCGTGGGAACTGGGTCCGCGATGTCTGGGTCACCAACGATGCCGGCCAACCGGTGCTCGTCTCCCAGCAGCTCGTCCTCGCCGGTGCTGCGGAAGCGGACATCAGTGACCCGAACACTCGATTCGAAGGCTGGCTCCAGCAGTCGCAGGAGGCCGCCAAGGATGCCGACGCCGGTATCTGGGGGACCTGCGGAGAGTAACTCTATCTAAGCACAGAGCGTCATGAAGAAGATTCCCGATCGGCATATATTCGATCGGGGATCTTCCCTTCTTCAGGACAGCTACCTTGGCGCGTCTCTATACACAGGGTAGGATCACGAGAGAACAGCAGAGGCGCGGTCCCCCATGCGGCCGTCCCCCTTTCAACCTTTTCAGAAGGACGCACCGGCCAATGCGTGACATCGCTATCTTTTCCGCTTCTGCTCATCCCGAGCTCGCCCAGGAAATCTGCGAAACACTCGGCAAACCGCTCTACGAGGCAGAGATCAGCCGCTTCAGCAACGACTGCCTGCAGGCGCAACTCCACGCCAACTGCCGGGAGCAGGATGTCTTTCTGATCCAACCCCTGGTACCACCCGTCCAGGAACACCTGATGGAGCTGCTCCTGATGGCGGATGCTGCCCGCGGCGCTTCCGCAGCCCGCATTACCGTCGTCATCCCCCACTACGCATATGCCCGCTCCGACAAAAAGGATGCGCCACGCATCTCCATTGGAGGTCGCCTCGTGGCGGACCTGCTTGTGACCGCCGGCGCCGACCGTGTCCTGACCATGGCGCTCCATGCGCCCCAGGTGCATGGTTTCTTCAGCGTCCCGGTGGACCACCTGAACGCGCTCAACGTAATCGCCGAGCATTTCCAGCCACGCGATCTCTCCAACACAGTCGTCGTCTCGCCAGACCTCGGCAATGCCAAATCCGCCACACAGTTTGCCCGTCTGCTGGGCCTGCCCGTGGCGGCCGGCAGCAAGCGGCGGCTGGCAGACGACAAGGTGGTCATCGACGCGATTGTGGGAGATGTTGATGGCAAGGACATCATCGTCCTCGACGACGAGATCGCGACAGGCGGCTCCATGCTAGAGCTCATCGATCGCCTGGGCGACCGGAACGTGGGACACATCTCGATCGCCTGTACCCACGGCATCTTCTCCGGCAAGGCAATCGAGCGATTTTCCAGCACGAGCCGGATCGACGAGATCGTGACGACCAATACCGTGCCGATCCCACCGGAGAAGCGACTGCCGAACATGACTGTGCTCTCCATCGCCCCCCTTCTGGCGGAGGCGATCCACAATATCCATGTAGGTGAATCCGTCAGCCAGTTGTTCGTGCATACCTTGTAGAAAGCACATCGGCCTGTCAGTCGCGGATACTGATCGCGTCGGCGGACACGCGGCTCCCCCTGCGCCAATATCCACCAGGCCTATTGGGCCCCTACGGACATCGGGCGGACATTGCTTCGCAAGTACCGTCCCTACTCGGCTATTGGTCCGGTACCGGCATCTGTCGCAGGCAGATGACAAAGCCCCGTCGTTCCCGTAACCTGTAGACAACGCGTTGACGGAGCCGAGTACCTGCGGGCGCTGATCCACAAGCGAGCCACGGTTGGTGAAAGCGTGGCGATCATCCTGGAGCGAAGACCCTCTCGAGCGCATGTCTGAACACGGCATTGTTGCCAGTAGGTCATGCCGGATCGCCCCCGTTACCGGGCTCCAGAAAGGTCGCGATCCCGGGATAGCCGGAGATCCGGCGAATTGCGGTGGCACCACGAGACGCCCCCTCGTCCGCATGGCGGAGGGGGCGTCTGGCATTTTTTCGGAGGTGGCACCATGTCCGCCAGTTCTTCGTTCCCGGCAACCACGCCGGTCCTGCGCACCCTCGCGTGGGAACTTCCGCAGCACATCGGGGAGCGCGTACTCCTGCAGGGATGGCTGCATCACCAACGGCACCTCAAGGCCGTCGATTTTCTTCTCCTGCGGGACCGGTCCGGCATTGCGCAGGTCGTCATCGAGGAGCCCGACCTCCGGGCGCAACTTGCGGCCCTGCCCCATGAGACGGTGCTCGACGTGCAGGGGTATGCCGCTGCATCGCCCCAGGCACCGAACGGGGTGGAGCTGCATGACCCGGAACTCACCGTCCTGAGTGAGGGGACCGGAGAGCCGCCAATAGAACTCTTCCGTCCCGAGATGCAGGCACTCCTTGCGACCCGCCTGGATCACGCGGCGATCTCGCTCCGACATCCGGTCCGCGCCATGACCCAACGCCTGCTCGCGGCGGCGATGCATGGCTTCCGGCAGTCCCTGATGGCAGAGGGCTTCACCGAGATCTCGACTCCCAAGTTGCTGGAAGCCGCACCAGAGGGTGGGGCGAATGTCTTCAGCGTCGACTATTTCGGGCGCCCAGCGTACCTTGCCCAAAGCCCACAGCTTTACAAGCAGATGATGGTGGGCGCACTTGAGCGTGTCTTCGAGGTTGGACCGGTATTCCGTGCAGAGCCGCACGACACATCACGCCACGTCAGCCAGTTTCTCTCCCTCGACGCCGAGATGGGATTTATCCGGGATCATCAGGACCTCATGCAGGTTGTCCGGGATGTCCTTGCAGGGATGATGGTGGCAATGGCCGCCGTTGACGGTCCTGTCTCCGTCCCGATTCCTGATGTCCCAAAGGAGATTCCGCAGATCCACTTCCGGGAAGCCCTGACGCTCCTCGGCAAGGCGCTCGGACAGGACCTGCGGGACGAACCGGATCTTGCCCCGGAACATGAGCGATGGCTCGGCGAGTGGGCAGATCGCGAACATCATTCCCAATGGCTCTTCGTCACCGGCTACCCGACGCGCAAGCGGCCCTTCTACACCCATCCACAGCCGGATGATCCGAGGTGGTCCAACAGCTTCGACCTGCTCTTTCGCGGGCTGGAGATCATGACCGGGGGACAGCGACTCTCTCACCATGCGGATTATCTCGCCGCATTGGGCGAGCGGCGGATTGACCCGGAGCCTTTCCGCGGGTACCTCGAGGCGTTCCGGCATGGCATGCCTCCGCACGGCGGATTCGCACTCGGCGTGGAACGGATGATCCGGCAGATCACTGGCGCGCAGAACGTCCGCGACGTCATGCTCTTTCCGCGAGATATGTCCCGCCTGGCACCGTAGTGTCACTGGAGCAGGGCACATCGTCTGCGGTATTATGTTGAGGTCCTGGCACCATACACAGCACGAAGGCGCCAATGGAAGGACAGACCGCAACACGTCACCACGCTGCGACGCCAACGTCGTTCATTGCAGGAGGTCGACGATGCCGAACCCCGACCGTATCCCGGAACATATCAGTGTGCTTGAATCACTCTCGCACGAGCACTTTACGGCTGAAGAACTGGCGGAACTCCTTGGCGTGAATGTTCCGGTCATCGTGGCGGCCGTTCGCCGAGGGGAGCTCGACGCCTACACGGTGGACCACCGGATTGTGGATATCAGGCGCTCTGACGTCCTCAAGTGGCTGAACGAGCGCAGGAATTCCTGACCTGGAGCGATTTGCATGACCATTGACCAGCCGCCTACGTAGGGGAGGACCTTGTGTCTTCCCTTGTCCGGGGGCGGGAGGACACAAGGTCCTCCCCTACACATGACAGGCTTTACAGACATGCAACCTCTCTGAAAATAGCTCCAAGGGATGCAGCAAAGCAGAAGGCCGGTCTCAAAATCAGGACCGGCCTTCTGTTACAGATGTCGTCTCAGGCCGTCACCCGGCAGGTGTCAGGAAATCCTCGACGACCCATCCAGATATGCCGTCATCGGCCGTGATTGGCCACCATACGTATCCATCCGCTTCGCGGGACGCACCGGTAATCGTCACTGTGGTTCCCAGGCTGAGGACGCTCACCGCCTCGGATGCCGTCGTGGCATCGGCGCGGACATTGACGTTGCCACCAACAATGGTTGCCTGGCCACCTTCGACCAGCCCTGCGGCAGCCGGGGCTGGGTCCGCGGGCTCCTGGGCTCCGTCCGTGGTGCCGGAGGCTTGGCCGGTATCGCCTAGGATGCGGGCGCGGATGATATCCCGCTCGTAATACTCGCCCGCATCGTAGTTAAACTCTCCACCACAGGTGATCAGGGTCACGGCCGGATGGTCGGTCGGGCCGACGATCTGGTTGAGCTTCTCCTGGGTCAGGGTCGCGACCTCGATGCGCTCGATGTACTCAACACCATAGGTGTAGGTGCCGCCATCGGCACCGTAGAGGGTGATCTCCGACCCCTGGCCGAGGTTGGCGATATTCCGGAAGACCGCCGGGCCGACGTCCCAGTAGTCCACGTGCCCGGACATGACCGCGTTGCCGATCTCCCCGGCGAGAGCAGTCCCCTCATACCAGGCCACAATCCACGGGCCGCTTGGATCCAGCATCTGGCCATCGACGATCTTGGTCCGCTCGACCTCGGCGTCCACATCGGCCGCGGGAATCACGATCGAGACTGGAATCTCCCCCGGGACCTGCGCCTGCTGCGCACCGGAGACGAGCCCCAATGGCCCGGCCTTCTGGCTTCCGGCGGGGGCATCCCCCCAGGTCGGCAGCTGCACCCCGGAACTGGCGATCGCCGCGCTCCCGGCACCGCCAGCAACAAGTCCGCCAACCACTGACCCCAGTATTTGCCTGCGGGTGTACTTCATACGTCGTTCCTCATGTGTCATTGCGATGGCATGAACCACCGCCTCCGCTCATTGATTGAGCCCTGTGCGGGGTCGGGTGATACGACATCGTGCGTGCCCCGCACCGAGTTCATGGTACCGCAAATTCTGCGCAGATCAGGGGCGGATGCCCCACCTGCCGCCGCATTCCCGGTGTACGGCGTACCGCCTCGGCCTGGACTAGCGGAAGCGGATCCGGTTCCCGCCATCCGAAGGGTCAGTGCATTCGACCGAACGAATGGCCCGGACGCGTACCGGTTCCGGTTTCGTGCGTTGCAGCTGCCAAAGCGCCGCGGCAAAGGCCGGGATCGCCAATGCGGCGAGCAGCACCGACGCGTCCTGCATCGACGAGCCCCCTATTCGGGCAGTGCCGGAACCCGTGTCCGGCAGGTTCGTGACCTGGCCACATTCATAGATAAAGACATCGGTATTGCCACCATCGCGAACGATGACCCGGCTCCGGCTATCCACCCGCTCGGCAGCGGCCTTGCACCAGACACCATCGTCCTGGGTCAACTCGTAGTAGCCATCCGGTAACTCCGCAAAGACAAGCACGCCCTGCTGGTTCGGGGTGGCGTTACGTGTCACCGCGCCATCGCTGGAAGCCAGGGTAAATGCCGTATCTGTGGCACCCGGAACGCACTCGCGCTCCCAGTCCTTGATCGAGCCCCTGTCCCCCTCGCAGAGGAACTCCCGGACGGTAATCGACCCGGTGGGCCCAGCGGGCTGCTGTACGACCTGCTTCACCGGGTTGGCGAACCAGGAGCACGCCATCTGCTCACCGTCCAGATCGACGAAGTTCGTCGAGCCACTCTGGAGGCTCTTTTGGTAGACATCACCATCGCCGATCTGACAGTAAACCGCGGCACTGGTGTAGTTCGCCGGAAGCGACGGTGTCATCACGTAGTCGCCAGGTCGCAGCTCGTAGAAGCGAACAGCTCCTTCACCGGAGACCCCGGTATTGGCGGTGAGCGGCGTGCCGCCCGGAATCCCGAGCGAGAAGGGAACGCCATTGATCGGCGCGTTGCATGCCTCGTCAAGCTGAGCGAACGTGGCGCCAGCGGCGACCGTGCCTTCCTTACACCCGAAGAGCGTCACCAGGATCTCGGCACGCTGTGCCTGCGCCGGTGTGGGGGTGGGTGTGACCTCACCACGGGCGTCTACAGGGATAAAGTACCAATCGCAGAGCACGCTCTGCTGCTCAGCCACGGAGAAGCGGGCCTTGCCACCCTCCATCGTCGCGCCGATGGGTTGGTTGGTGGCGGGGTCGCTGCAGTAGAGAGCCACGGACCCGAAATCCTGGGGAGGACCTCCCGCCAGGGTGTATTCACCGGCCGGAAGCTCGGTGAAGGTCGCCACACCTGGGCCAGGATCGGCCGGCATGGTGGTGGTCGCGGTTACCTCACCGTTCGGGCCGGAGAGCGTGTATTGCTGATCTGCTACGCCGTTCGCATGGCAATCGGCATAGAACTGGTCGCCCGCATACTCCACCGGGCAGGCGGCGAGATGGACGGTGACGGTCGCGCCGGTCTCCTCGCCCCGCAGGTCCTCCGGAACGATGTACCAGGTGCACTCGATCTGGCTTGTGCCGATGTCCTCAAGCGTGGCCACGCCGCGGTCACTCAACGCCTCCCGCGTCTCGACGCCATCGCCGCCCATACAGAAGACGTACTCGCTGGCGGCTTCCAATGGGATGCCGCTGAAGAGCGTGTAGGTATCGGGTTCAAGATTCGGGAACGCCGCCACACCGTCCGCGGTGCTCGTGACCTCAGTTCTTGTGCCATCCGTGCCGGTCAGCGTCATCAGCACATCGGCGGCTGGCGCGGTGCAGTTCGTGGCAAACGCCGCGGCGTCTTCGCCGTTCGCGGCGACATCGTAGTTCCGTGGGCATGAGACCAGGTTCGCCGTGATGCTGGCCGCCTGGTCAGCCGGAGGTGGCGGAGCTTCCTGCGGGACGTAGACCACGAACCAGTCGCAGGCAATCTCCTCACCCAACAGATTCGTGAACGTCGTCGTGCCGTTAGCGTCGAACGTCTTCTCGTATCGTGGCTGCCCCTCGTAGGTGCAGAAGAGATATTCCCCGGCATTGTCCCTGTCTACGTTGCTGAAGACCGGGTAGTTGCCATTCGGCAGATCGGCAAAGGTGACACTCCCCTCTGCATCGAGCGGCCGCGTGGAGACTTCGCCACCTGGCATGCCGATACTGAGGGAGATTGGCACCGGTGGTGCCGTGGGCGGAGCCGGAACCGTCGTGCAGTTGGCCGAAAGCGCATCGAACGAGCGGTCATCACCGGTCAGATCGGTGCGATCGCAATACCGGACGGTGAAATCGAGGCTGGCGAGATCCTGCGCAGGCTGGACGGCCGCGTTCGCACCGGTTCCATTCTGGGGAATGATGAAGAGATCGCACACGATGTCCTCGCCCTGCGGCACCGTGACCCTGAATTCCTGGGCGTCGGCAGGTGTGGCAGGAACGATCTCTTCCCGATCGAAAAACTCGCATCCGACAACAAAGCGGTTGCCATCCCCGGGGAGATCAACATCGATGAGATACTCACCGGCCGGGATGGTGCCGGTGTTGGTGATACCGGGTCCGGCATCGTTGATGCGCTCCGTCGTCTTGTCGACCAGGTTGACCCCCAACGCCGGATCAACGGAGGTGATATCCATCTGGACGCCGGCAACGCCGTTTTCGTGACAGAGGTCTCGCAGCTCCTGCGCCGTTCCGGTCGCCCCGGTTTCACAGGCGCTGACATGCACCTCTATAAAGCTGCCCGTCTGGGCAAGCGTCGTCTGCGCATCCAGTTGACTGAACTGGTCCGTTGTCAGGGCCGGCATGGCACTCGCGGCCGCGGGCATCAATGACAGCAGGAACATCAGCACTGTGAAGCATGCCAACACGCGGGACCGCCCGCGGGATGCACGTTGTGGCTGTGTCGTAGACATCGTCATGCTCTCCTCGTCCATGGCATCTGATGAAACGTAACCAGGATGCTCGTCCCCTCAATAACGCACGGGCTCCGGTCGAGGTTTCGATCCCCTCCGGACAGGTGATGAGACAGGTACGTACACCTTCATCATACGCCTTGGGGGCGAGAACGGCTCTCCTGGGCGCCGGAACCTGCATTTCCCCTTGTATTGCGGATGCCGTCACCGTACCCCTTGTGGTTGCCTGGGATCGGCATGTCGCCATGATCGCGCCTGAGTTCATCCGTAATGGCGCAACAGGGTTGGAGGTGCAGGAGCCGAATCGCGACATCATCGAGGGGGCAAACGCCGTTGGACTCGTGCTGAGTCTCCGGGTTATATGTGGTGCTAATCCTGCATACTGGAAGGTGTTAATCAGGGCACCAGGAATGCATTCGGGAAGAGATGTCCGTCCAGCAAGGCTGGCAGGAACGATGCCTGGTGACCGCCCCCGGTTTTGGGGCAATGGTCGATCCACGCAACCAGGGACGGGGAGTGACAGGAGCAACAGTCCATGGCGACGAACAGTGAGCAGGGCGGTGAGGAAACGGTAATTCGCTGGACCGATAGCGACGGACATGAGCACGTTGGCAGGGCCCATCGTGACCAGGACAAGCCACTCGACCTCGAAACCCTGGAAGCAGCCGGTGTTGACATTGAAGAGGTCAAGAATGCAACGGTGAACCTTGTCGGACATCCCAGGCAGGACGCAGACGACCCGCAGGGACCAAATGGAGGAAGATCAGGGATGACGGCGAACGAGGAGACCTCCGGCAAGAAAGAGCTGACGATCTCTGTGAGGGGTGAGGACGGCCAACGTCGCGACTTCACCTTCGAGATGCCACATCCGCAAGGGAAACCGCCTGGCGAGTTGACGCTGAATGAGGTCTTTCCCCCCGAGCTGCTGGCATTGCTGGAAGAGCACTCCGCAGCAAGGCCCGTTACCGAAGATGAGACGGGACAGGAGCAGGATCCGTCCGCCGCCATTTTCGAAGCCGAGGCGAGAATGGCAGGAAGCCAGATTACAGATACCGGGAATGTTCAGCCTCCTTCGCCGCATGTACCCGAAACCGAGCTGGGTGCAGTCGACGACTAATCGCCGAACCCCTGCACATACTGTGGGCAGCCGACTGAACAGAGCCAGGAAGAGGGAAGTCTCTAGTGAGATGGTGTCCGATGCAGGGAGATATCCTGCTCAATCTCGCCAGGTTTGCCTCTGAAAAAGGATTTCGCTGATGATTGCGGGACTGTAACAATGGCAACCAATCAAGAGACTGCGGACGATCTGGTCCAGCAGCTGCAAGGCAGCTGTCCCGTCACGACGAAGAAGATGTTCGGTGAGTACGCCGTATATCACGAAGGGGTGGTGGTTGCGCTCCTCTGCGACAACCAGTTGTTCGTCAAGAAGACCGCTCCCGGCTTGTCCTTTGTCCAGGACCCTACGGGCATCCCCGCGTATCCGAACGCCAGGAACTATCTCCGGGTTCCCCGCGATCGATGGATAGACGTTGCCTGGCTCAGCAGCTTTATCAAGTCGACCGCCGAGGCGCTGAGGAAAACCCGGGTCCCCAAAGTTGAGACACGTTCGGGTGGATCATCATGAAGGCGCTTGTTCTGCTGGAAACACATGCGAATCAATCGTTTCATGACTGGTTCCGGAGGCAGCGAAGGCCCTCGGAATCAGTTGTAGCCTGGGAGACGATTCGAGCAACCAAGCTAGAAAGGCACCCATCGGCACGCCCCAATCTACGGCAGATCCACCTCAACCTCGTAGACCCAACCGGCGGCTACCAAGGCGTCACGGGTCACCGTCTCGTTGTACACATCGGCTACGGCGAAGGTGAATAACGACGCGTCGACGATGGGCAACTCGGCCCGTACTACGCAGCCGATGCGCTCATCAATCTGCTCGAACGTGCCCTGCATGACATCCACGATCCCGACGATGTGGCCGGTGTTGCCCGTGACAATGAGCTGTGGCCCACCGGTCTCCCACGGGCCGACCGTACCAAACGGCAGGCACATCTGGCCCTCTGCCTGTCCGGCGTTGGTGTAACCGCCAGCCTCCAGGTAATGGACCACAGAGATCCGAAGGGTGCTGGCGGGAGTATCGTGGGACTCTACCGGTTCCGACGCGTCCATGGCACATAGGACGATGGTCGCGATGAGCGCAACGCCCACGACCCTGATTGATGCCGGAAGCGACCACGACAGCGCACGGATCTGTTTCATGGTCCGATGTTCCTCCGCTGACGTGCCTGACGATGAGACCCCGACAATCACTTCTGCCGATTGGGGTAAGACGGCTCGTTTCCAGCCAGGGCCGAAGACGGCAACGGAGAGTCGAAAGAACTATCCACGACGACAGGCTTGCATCCGGCGCGAGCATCATCTTCTCAATGTCCTGGGAAGCGCAGGGTCTGTGCCGCTACCCGTCATGATTCTCAGCTCCTGACCCGCCCATTGATGCGTTTTGATGCGTTCAGGCCGGGCGAGGCAACTTATTCGGACAGGCGAAATGGCGGATACGTGTCCGTGACAAGTGTCACCGCATAGCCAATGACCCGGTTGTTCCAGCGAAAGACGCCTTCCACATAGTTGAACAGCCCGCGTGGATAGCGGCCCGTCACCAGAATGGCGACCCACGCCATGACGACGGCAACCACGGCCACAATATTCAGCACCACCAGGACGATGACATGGGGGATGGCCAGGAACCACTTCACCAGCGGCAGCCAGCGGTTCAGGTCCCGCCTTACGTCCGGGTAGGCATAGTCCAGATGCACGGCCTGCTGTTCGTCGGTCGACGGGTAGCGATCGTCCATCAAGGCCAGGTAGGTCGTGACCCGGTTCGAGAACCGTTGCAGCTCCAGGTTCCAGTCGAACCACCATCGGGGGTACTTCTGGCGAAACACGATCATCAGGATCGGAGCGAAGAAGTGGACACCGGCCACTCCGGCCGCACTGGCCATGTTGTCAGAGGACCAGTCTCCAGCCCCACCCGAGACGGCACCAAGCAGGAGCAGGATTGGAAGTGCGACGATGAGGCGGAAGAAGGTCG
>DASYWM010000173.1:0-4736 GCA_035936075.1 Thermomicrobiales bacterium | reverse complement strand
TGCAGGGCGACGAGTTCGCCCATTTTCTCGATCTCTATGCTCCGGACGGGAAGGCACCCGGGATTGGCGACACGTGGCGCAATGCCGACAAGGCCAACACGCTTCGGCGCATCGGCGAAACGTACGCTGAGGCGTTCTATATCGGGGAGATCGGCGAAAAGATTGTCGATTTCGCGCAATCCACTGATGGGTTCATCACCGCCGAGGATCTCGCCCAGCACACGAGCACCTGGGTCGAGCCAATCGGCACCAACTACCGCGGTTACGATGTCTGGGAGATTCCGCCCAACGGGCAGGGTATCGCGGCACTTGTTGCCCTGAATATCCTGGAGGGTTTCGACCTCGCGTCGCTGGAGCGGAACTCGACCGAGAGCTTCCACCTTCAGATCGAGGCCATGAAGCTCGCATTCATTGATGCCCATCGGTACGTTGGCGATCCGGAGCGGGTTGACGTGCCGGTAGACGGGATGCTCTCCAAGACGTATGCGGCCACTCGCCGGGGGCTGATCGAAGACACCGCGCTCGACCCCGAGCCGGGGGCGCCACCGCATAGCGACACGGTCTATCTCTGCGCCGCCGATGCTGACGGCATGATGGTGAGCTTTATCCAGTCCGCCTACAAGGGATTCGGTTCCCACGTTGTCGTCCCGGGAACGGGATTCTCCTTCCAGAACCGGGGAAGCGGCTTCTCGCTCGACCCGGAGCACCCGAATGCGCTTGAACCGGGGAAGCGACCCTTCCATACGATTATTCCGGGTTTCCTGACGAAGGATGGCGCGCCGATCGGACCGTTCGGGGTGATGGGCGGGTTCATGCAGCCGCAGGGACATGTCCAGATGATCGTCAACACGATCGACTACGACATGGACCCGCAGACCAGCCTCGACCAACCGCGCTGGCAGTGGGACAAGGGGCGCACGGTCTTGTTGGAGTCGACGGTCGATCCGGCAATCCTGGACGCGCTCCTGCAGTGCGGCCATGAGGCCGAGGTGCGGGAGAACCTGGGCGCGTTTGGGCGCGGGCAGATCATCTGGCGTCTGCCATCAGGAGCGCTGATCGGTGGCAGTGACCACCGGGCCGACGGCCAGGCAACCGGATATTAACGCTGGTTCCAAAGGGGTTGCATGCCTGCAAGGGACTCAACGGGATGGAGAGCGGATGGACCTGCTCGATCGGATGGTGGGACACGATCGCTGGGCGACGACTCAGCTTCTGGAGCTGTGCAGTACCCTGACCGACGTGCAGCTCGATCAGGAGTTCGACATCGGCCGCCGCACCCTGCGCGAGACACTCGACCATATGATCTACGTCATTGACTTTTGGACGGGGTGGATGGCCGGGCGACCAGTGGATCACGACCGGACCACTCAGCAGTATGATCGATCGATCACCGCCCTCATTGAACGTCACGAGCGCTACCACGCGAACTTCGCGGAGTTCGCTCGCCGCGTGCATGACGAGCAGCGCCTGGATGAGACGTTCGTTGACCATAATGGTGTTCGGCAGTCGCTTGGCGCCACAATCATCCAGCTCCTCCATCACAACGCGCAGCACCGCAGCGAGGTGCGGCATATGCTCGAACGCATGGGAGTAGCCGAGCTGTGGGACTACGATCCCCAGGAGTGGGAACATGTCACCGGACGCGTCCAGAGTGTGTGATGGACGTTCCAGAGTCCACGACAGACTTGGGGGATGGAAACCGCAACCACTTTCTTAGTGCGCACGGACGTAGCAATGGCCTCCTTATAGGGCACACAGGACGACATTGCTGCGGCAAAGGGTCGCTACCGCTTTTCGCCCAAGGGCTCACCCAAAGGGGCCGCTGTCGCTCAATTGCTCCGCAATTGCCTAGGCGTCGTCCGCTACACCCCCACCTAATCGTCCTCTACGCCCTTTGCCTGGCCGCACTGCGACATCAATCTTCGTGCAACCTGATGTAGGGATGCGGCACAGGGGCGAACAGGGTTGGTGAGACGCTAGACCACCCCGACGGTGATCCGATGCCAGCCGCTGGAACCGTCCGGCAGCTCGGATGCCTCCTCGGATGTCTGCACCTCGCCGGTGCCCTCAATTGCGCGCACGGCGAGCGTGTAGGCGCCCGGTTTCGCGCTCCACTCGTGTGTCCAGAGCACCCAGGCAATGCCGTTCGGATTCGGCTGAGCCTGGATCTCTGCCCTCTGCCAGGACTCGCCGTCATCGGTGGAGACTTCGACCGCATCTACCCCGCGGTCTCCGGCAAAGGCGACACCGCCGATCTTCACCGGCCCGGCCGGCAACACCTCATTGTTGATGGGCAGGTCGATCCGGCTCATGGTCTTGACCACCGCTTCGTCCGTCCAGTTACGCTGCTCCCAATAGCCCTGGTAGTCGTCCTCGGTGACGGTCATCTTCGTCAGCCATTTGACGCTCTTCATGCCATAGAGGCCGGGAACAATAGCGCGCACTGGCGCACCATGCTCGCGTGGCAGCGGCTGGCCGTTCATCCCCCAGACGAGATGGGACTCCGGCTGCATCACCCGCTCGATCGGCACACCTGTGGTGTATCCGTCGGTACCCTCGAAGATCACCTTGACCGCGCCCTTACCGATGCCTGCCTGCTCAAGCACCGTCCGCAACGACACACCGCTCCAATCCGCCGTGCCGATCAGGCCGCCGCCAACGGTGTTGCTGATGCAGAGCATCGTCGAGATAAAGTCGCCGCGGCCCAACTCCTCCAGATCGGCCCGTCCCAGCGTCAGGTCCTGGTCGACAAGACCATCAATCTCGATCGACCAGTCCGGACCGCGATCGTTGGGGGGATCCACGAAGTTCTTGGAGATGGTGTAGAAATCCTCTATCGGGGTGATCGCCGGCGGCATCTCGCCGCGTGAGACCTCGAGGTTCGTCTTGCGACCCGCGACGCGGCTGATCTCCCGGCCAACCGGTATCAGCCCGAGCAGCGATGCGACTGCAACCCCGCCCCAGACGATGGCCCCACGTCGTCCCCTGCTCTCGACGCCGGATTTGGACCGCAGGAAGAGCAGGGTGAGCCCGGCAAGAATCAACGCGAAGACGACGGAGGCGAGGCCGAGCACGATGGCGGTGGAGATGAACCCACCACCGGAGAAGACCTCCGGGGACTGCGAGTTCACGAAGAGCAGGACGAAGCCCGCGGCGAAGCCAAAGAGGAGGATCGCCAGCTTGCTTGCCCGGGTCCAGATACTCGCTGGTTCCGCTATAACCCTGCGCACGAAGCAACCGCCAAGCCATGCACCCACCAGGATCAAGAGGAGCACCAGTCCGACGAGCAGGAAGGTCTTCGCCTGCTGGCCCAGGAGATCGAGCAGCCATGAGAAGACGCTCAGTGGCATTGCCAGGAGCATGGCATCGGCCAGTGCATCGACCAGGGAAACTGCCCCGGTGATACTCCGGCCAAGAATCAGCACGGCGAGCATGCCGAGCATCGCGATTGCCCCGGCAAGCCATCCGTAAGAGGGTGCGCGCCCTTCACCGGCTTTGCTTCTGTCGGTTCGGTCCCTCATCGTATCGCCGCCTCTTCTGTGGTGGGTCGTCATCTATGATGGAAGATGTGGTCGCAACATGACTGTACTCTACCGCACCATGATGAAGGGATAATGAAGGAAGGAGGACTCGTGGGGGTTGCCCGAATCGAGCATGAAACCGGATCATTCGCAGTCGTCATGGAAGGTCTTGACCGGATCTGGACGATGCGGCACCGGGTCACCGTGCCGTACCAATCTGTCATCTCCGTAGCGTGGGATGTCCACCACGCGGCGGCCGGGCCCGAGGGGATTCGATTCCCCGGAACCGGGTTTCCGGGGGTCATCACCGCAGGCACGTACTGGAGGTTCTGGGGAGAAGATCGAGTTCGATCCTTTTGGCTGCGTGGTCGTGATCCGCGCAACTGCATCACAGTCCGGCTGAGCGATCATGCCTTTGATTACATCACGGTGGAGGTTGCGCACCCCGAGGCTGAGGTTACCCGTCTTACCGCCGCCGTACAGGAGCATCAGCGAGGCGGGTAACCGAATCGGGGGTTCGGCACACTACGCTGCTGCCGGTCCTGGTAGTGGTCCCCGTTTCCCATTTCCGGATTCGGCAGGCTATCGGCGGTATCCTGCCGGTAGTCGCTTGTAATACCACGCGCACGAGGAGCCCGCATGCCCGGCAAGAGCCATCATTATCCCGTGACCGTTACCTGGACCGGCAACACCGGTGCTGGCACCGCCCGTGTGAACGCGTATTCAAAGGATCACGAGGTGGCGGCAAACAGCAAGCCGGTCATCCCTGCGGCGTCGGATCCCTCCTTCGGGGGAGATCCGACGCGCTGGAACCCGGAGGAGCTCCTGGTCGCGTCGCTCTCGCAATGTCACATGCTCTGGTATCTCAGCCGCTGCGCCAGGAACCACATCGTCGTGACGGCATATGTCGACAATGCCGAGGGCACGATGACGGAAGACGCCAGCGGCGGTGGATGTTTCGATCACGTGGTGCTCCGGCCGGAGATCACGCTTGCGGACGAGAAGGATCAGGAGCGCGCGGACGCCCTGCATCACGAGGCGCACGAGCTCTGCTTCATCGCGAATTCGGTGAACTTCCCGGTGACCGTCGAGCCGGTCTACGGGACGGCAATTTCCGAATCCCCGTAGTCTGACCACACCGTGAGCGACTCCTTCTCCTCACGATTGGCATCACAATGCCAAAAGGTAGCTCCCACCCGGCCGTGGTCGAGGTTC
>DASYWM010000172.1:0-3174 GCA_035936075.1 Thermomicrobiales bacterium | reverse complement strand
CATGGCCACCGCCGTCACGTTCGCGCTCGGCCTGGTCGGCTTCCTGCTTTTGCCGACAGCCCCACCGTGGATGTCCAATCCGGACGATGTGACACGAGTCACGCGCCACATCCTTGTCGAAACGGCAGGACTATCCGCAGGAAGCGATCAGGACGCAGTGATGGCATCGGCATTCCGATTTGAGCCCAATCATTTGGCAGCAATGCCGTCGATCCATGTCTCGGTGATCGTGATCGTGTTCCTGCTCCTGAGACGAATAGGTCCCAAGCCTGGCGTGATGGGAGCGATCTACTCACTTCTCATGACCCTGGGCGTCGTCTATCTGGGGGAGCACTTTGTCCTTGATGCGATTTTCGGCTGGGGCAGTGCGCTCACGGGTTGGACGCTTGCTTGCCGATGGATAGCGGAGGGGAAGGATAATCGCATCCTGCTCAATCATCAGCATCACCCCGCGGTCCCCGGTAGCGGTAGCGGCTACTGAAAATAACGCCGTAGTAAGGTAAGTGCAGTCACTGATCTGAAAGTGACGCGTGCAGTCGCCGCATTCCTGTACCGTTCCTGTCATCCCAATGCTGGTGTAGAGGGCAAAGCAGGAAGTCAGCGTCGCAATCCATAGTTGTCCTCACCGGTCACTCAATCGCCAGCACAATAGATGCAATAGAAAGAGCTATCCATGCCAAATCGACTTGCTAATGAAACCAGCCCCTACCTGCGCCAACATAAGGACAATCCCGTCGACTGGTATCCATGGGGACCCGCAGCGTTCGAAGAGGCAAAGCGGCGAGATGTTCCGGTGCTCGTGAGCATTGGCTACTCATCCTGCCATTGGTGCCATGTCATGGCCCATGAATCGTTCGAGGATCCGGACATGGCGAAAGCCATGAACGACCGCTTCGTGAACATCAAGGTGGACCGTGAGGAGCGGCCGGATGTCGACGCGATCTATATGCAGGCGACCCAGGCAATGGGAAATCAGGGCGGCTGGCCACTGAACGTCTTCGTTACGCCGGATGGATTGCCCTTCTTCGGCGGCACCTATTGGCCGAAGTACGATCATCCCCCGATGCCTGGCTTCCAGCGCGTGCTTACAACCATCGCCGCCAAGTGGCGAGAAGATCGAGAAAACCTGTTGCTGGGAGGGCAAAAGGTCGCCGACTATCTCCGGCAATCAGCGGAGGCGACTCCCCCTCGCAGCCCAGTGACGCCGGAGCTCCTGACCCAGGCCGTGGACGCGCTTAAGCAGCAATTTGACCCGGAATGGGGCGGTTTCGGGAACGCTCCAAAATTTCCACAACCATCGACGTTGCGATTCCTCCTGCGCCATTACTATCGGACGAAGGATCTCCGTGCCCTAAGAATGGCTGAGATGACGCTCGACATGATGGCAGCGGGCGGCATCCACGACCAGCTGGGCGGAGGATTTTCCCGATATTCCGTGGATGAGCGTTGGCATGTCCCGCACTTCGAGAAGATGCTCTACGACAATGCCCAGTTGCTAGATCTCTATACCGAGCTATGGACCATCACGAAGGATGATCTCTATCGGGATGTCGCCAGCGGCATCGTCGCCTGGCTCAACCGAGAGATGCTGACAGAAGGAGGCGGGTTCGCCGCGGCACTTGATGCTGACAGCGAAGGCGTGGAGGGCAAATATTACATATGGTCAGCCGCTGAGGTGGATCAATTACTATCCGCTGACGCCGCGGACCTCGTCAAACTCCACTTCGGGATCACGGACCCCGGCACCTTCGAGGGTAAGACTGTCCTTTCAGTCGTCCGGTCCGTCGAAGAGATCGCCGAGCAAACGGGACAGGATATCGACGCCATCACCTCAACGCTTTCGGAGGCGAAAGCCCGGATGCTTGAGGTTCGGCAGCAGCGTGTGGCACCCGGTCGTGACGACAAGGTCATCGCCGGCTGGAACGGCCTGATGATCCACGCCCTGGCCCATGCCGGGATTGTGTTCCAGCAACCCGACTGGGTCAGCATGGCAGGGAAGGCTGCGGACTTCATCCTCCAGCACCTGCAAAATGAGGACCGCTCCATCGCCCGCAGCTGGAACTCGGGGCAGACACGAGGTGACGGTGTGCTCGAGGACTATGCCTGTATGGCGTACGGCCTCGTGGAGCTCTATGCCGCGACCGGAAACCGTAATTGGCTGAACCACGGCAGTGATCTGCTCGACTATGTGCGGAAGCATTTCCGTCATGATTCAGGCATCGGCTTCTACGACACGTCGGATACCGCCGAGAATCTGATCACCCGTCCGCGTGACCTCACCGACACGGCAGTCCCCTCAGGCAACGGCGTGATGGCAGAGATGATCTTCGTCTTCGGGATCATGGAGCAGAAGGTGGAGATGATCGAGGCGTCGGCAGGACTGATCGAGTCCCTGGTTCGCCCGATGGGAGACTATCCCCTCTTCATGGGCCAGTTTCTCTCGGTAGCCCAACGGATTGTGGAGTCACCCCGGGAGCTTGTCTTCGCCGGCACCCCCGCGTCCGAGCGCATTGCCACGCTGCGGTATGCGGCAGGCTCGCAACATGAGCCGCTCCTGGTCGTTGGTTACAACGACCCAGGCGACCCGGGTGCCGGGAAGCGTTTTCCGATGCTGACTGATCGTCCGGTGGTCGACGACGGTGCCGCCTATCTTTGCCAGGACTTCACCTGCCTCCCACCGGCCACAACGGGAGACAAGCTGGTTGAGATTCTCAACTCGTAATCCAGGTCCTGCCAAGACTACTGGATAGCCTTGAGGATTCGGTCCGCGAAGGTATCAAAGGGTAGTGAGGCGACGATCGGTATGTCGAGACGGGTCGCCTCCTCCAGCCACCGACCAAATGCTTCGTTCGCGCTTGCCTGTGCGCATGGCCGACCCGGTTCTGTTGGATCGATTCCCCGCCCGCGTGCCCGCATATTAAAGCGGCTTTCATATATCCTGCCTGTCTGGCAGACTGTGGGGGATGATGTGCCTGCACGCCTCTCACGACGTCCGTGAGCGAGCCCTGGCCGCAGTGGATGACGGTCATCGAGTGGTTGACGTCGCCGCAATGTATGCCATTGATTCATCCACCCTTCGCCGCTGGTACCGGCAGCGTGCCCGCACGGGCTCCTGCCGGGCCCGCCCTCGGTCTGGTCGTCCTCGCCGGATCAGCCAGACCGATGAGGTGGCGC
>DASYWM010000171.1:0-11609 GCA_035936075.1 Thermomicrobiales bacterium | reverse complement strand
CGATACCGCCGCTTCCAGTCCAGTAGGAAGCCGGCGCTGGCTGCTTGTTCTGCAGGAACGTTTCCGCCTGGCCCGTCGTCGTATCGAGGCGGATGACCTTGAAGCCACGGTCCAATGCTTCGGTGCGATTGGTGTTCAGTGGCGCCATGGTGCCCCATTTGCAGGCAAAGAGTTCGCCCCTGAAACCGAAGGCATCGGATGGTGAGAAGTCCATTTTCGCCATTGAGCTATGGGGCTTCTCCAGGAATGCGGCAGGTCCAGCCCAAGGGGTCGGATCCTCGATCAGGGGCTCAGCCGGGATGCTTCTATTTGGCAGATGCTTCTTGTCCCACGCAGGTAGTCCATCCTTGCAGATGTCCGGGAAGCCGTACCAATCGGGCGTCTCGATGGAGCCATAGGGCTGGCTGGCATTTCGGATGTGCCAGATGCCGTCGGGATCTTCGGCGATCGCGCGGTCGCCCTTCTCCTCAAAATCATTGTCCGATGCGTATAGCTCACCCTGCTCGTTGATCGCCAGGCCGAACGGGTTCCGGATCACCCACGCCAACAGCTCTGGTCCGCTTCCATCCGGCTGCGAACGCCACACTCCTGTGTTGCACCACAACTCTCCCTTGATGACTTCGCCCTTATGTGATGGCACGCCATACGGCTTGTAGGGGCCAGTAGCAACGTAGAAGGGAAAGGGAGAGCGAGGGTCACGGCTCCAGACATTATTTCCAGTGAGCGTGACATCCTGTCCCGGCACATCCATGGCATTCGGGTGTTTTGCGAGGTCGACGGTGAACCCATATGGGAGCACCACACCTTGAAGACTCACCGAGCCCTGGGCGAAGTACATGAGCCCGTCGGGCCCGAATATCGGACCACCCGGCTCATGCCAGCCGCCATCCGGCAACTTGTCGATGACGACCGTTCTCTCTTTGGTCTTGAGGTCCCAGCGGTGGATCTGGCTGAAATAACCCCCTTGACGGCAACATACAGACCCCCAGACCCCCGTCGTGGATGGCGAGGCCGCGGGGGCCCGGCATGATCTCACTGACGAACTCCTCCAGGTTGCCTAAAGGGTCAAACTTGAGGATGCGCGGCGGCGGTGCTGGACGGGTGGGCCATGTGCTTCCTCCCTCGCCAATGCAGATCGTGCCATCCCTGTCAAAGCAGAAATCGTTGGGGAATGTGAGCCCGACGAGTACCGGCTCAATGCTGTATCCCTCCGGCACAGGGACGTCGCTGGGGTCTACTCGTGGACGGGCCCTGGTGGGGAGGTGCTGGAGCGCCTCTCTGGATCCCTGAACGGCATGAATAGGCATTCAGAACTCCTCCGGCTTCGCCTTTCGCTGCCTTCCTGCTATCCGGACGATTACAGGTGGTGCTACCTAAGCCTCCATAGGCTTGGGTTGGATTGGCAGCCCGATATGGCATTGAGGGCCCGCAAGGCGTGTTCCAAAAAGTTACCGGCTGCCGGGCGCGAGACGGGGAGCAGAATTCATCTTTGGGAGCGGTCGTTCAGGTAGACGACGCAGATTGTTCTGCGGGGTATCAATCAGTCACGAGCGGGAGGTCGCGCACGACCTCGCGAGCTGGGAGACTATAGGCGCCCCCGCCTTTGGCTCCCTGAGCGTCGTAAGGGATCGCTCGACGGGTTGCGAGAGTCATGCAAGGGGATGTTGCGGAGCCGCGCGTCTCGGGCACCCGAGGCAAAAGTCAATCGCGATCTTGGAGCCATGCGAGCAGGTCTCCCCGCTCGATACTGATGATGTCATGGCCTACGATGACAGCCTTCAGATCTCCCCGGAAGGCTGCCGACCTGATTGTTCGCAGCGGGATCCCGCTGACCTCCGCTGCCTCCTCGGGAGAATAGACATCCCTGTGCAGCAGAGTTTCTATATGATCGCTCTCGGAGTGTTCCTCATGGGAAGAGCCAGTATCCATGCAACGTCCTTCCATCCAATTCGTTCTGACGACATCTTCGTTCATATTACAGCGAATAGCCCCTGCATGGATGCTCCCCAACCCGGCCGACGAAACAGGCGGCCTTTTGACATTACGAGTGGCAGGGCAATCGACAGGAGTCAGACATGAATGTGCAGTTCGAACCGGTGCCGATTGAGGATATACGGCAGGAAATAGGAGCGCACATCGCAGCGCTTCCAGGTCCAGTGGACAGCTTTTACGAGGACCACGTCTTGTTATCGAACCATGCCCGGATTGTCATTGGTGGCCAGTATGCGGGGCATGCGGCGATCCACGACGAATCGTTGATCACCTTTTTCTCACTGAAGCCGGGGTTTCTTGCTTATGGGGAAGCTGTCTTCAATGCACTCCGGCGTCGTGAGCAGGTCACCTCCACCTACATTCCTACTTGCGACGAGTTCTTTTTGGTGCATGCGCTTGACGACTACCGAAAGCTGACGCCACAGGCCCGTCTCTTCAGGCACGATCATGCAAGGATGCCCATGATGGTGCCGGACAACCTGACGCTGCGCCCGGCCAGTCACAGCGATGCAGAACTGCTCGGAGAGGCGTCCTCGTTCTTCGACCGTATTGACCAGCGAATCGAGGCCGGCGAGCTCTTCGTACTGGAACGGGACGGTGAACGTGCAGGATTCGGCATCCGCGAGATGAGCCGCCTTGTACCCGGCAGGGCGAGTATCGGCATGTTCACGCGGGAAGAGCAGCGGCAGCAGGGCGTAGGCAGCGCAATAGTGGCGTTGCTCATCCAGCGTTGCCGGGAGGAGGGCGTTGAGCCGGTTTCCGGATGCTGGTATTACAACCATCGGTCCCGGCGTGCGCTGGAGCGGGCGGGGATGAACTCCACCACACGTCTGTTGAAGTTTGAGTTCTGATCCACGTCTCACCGAACTTCATGGACGGTGATGAGGTCGTAGTCTACCGACATTGGGTCCTCCCACAAGGAGGTCCCGCCTCTTGCGGCAATATGGCGGTCGAGCGTGTGAAAAATCGACCGAATAATCCGCCGGACATTTCGAGCGCCTTTGCCAGACTGTCTGTGTCTGCATCCTCGATGAGGGGCAATCGTCCGCGCCGGCAGTGGATGCAACGTCTTTACCCAACAAACCCAACAACGTACCCGGTCGCCTCGTCCCATGGAACGCATCGTGCGGTGCGCCCCGCACCCAATAAATAGCGGTTGGGGCATCCATACATCAAGGAGTGAGCAGCATGCGCACACCAAAGTGGTTGGCTGTTTTCTTTTCATTCATGTTGGTGTTCACTGGTTTTGCCGCGGTCACGGCTCAAGAGTCCACACCTGCAGCCGGGGAGGAGACGGAGGGCTCCGCCTGGAGCGATGGTGCGTTCCCCGGCGGAACCCCAGCAGCACAGCTAGGTGCGCCAGCACCGGATCAGGTCGCTCAGCCTGGCGAGGGCCAGCTCTCCGGCGATCCCCAGATTCAGCTCGTAAGGGTCTCAGACGGGCTGTTCGAGCCGATAAACGTCACTCACGCGAATGACGGAACAGGGCGTGTCTTCGTGGTTGAGCGGGCAGGGCGGATCCGGATTATCGATGGGGAAGGGGACCTGGTCGAGGAGCCGTTCCTTGATATCTCGGACAACGTCCAATGGCAGTTCCTCGAGCAGGGCCTGCTGGGCCTGGCCTTCCATCCAGATTTTGCGGAGAACGGGCTGTTCTATGTTAACTACACAGACCTTCTGCGTGCCGGGGACTTGCTCACGGTGCAGTACCAGGTTTCAGCCGACGATCCGAACAAGGCAGATCCGGATAGCGGCGCGATCGTCTGGTGGAGACCCAACCCGTATGCCAATCATCTTGGCGGTGAGATCGCATTTGGCCCTGACGGATACCTCTACATCGGTCACGGTGACGGGGGCATGGAGGGCGACCCACTGAACGCCGGCCAACGCCTCGACACCTATCTCGGCAAGATTCTCCGCATTGACGTGAGCCCGGCTGTTCAGCACGCGCAGGCAGGAGCGGCGGGTGCCGAGCCGGGCGCCTCGATGACCGCGCTTGGCGGTACCGGGCTTTATGCTATCCCGCCCGATAACCCCTTTACTGAGGGCGACGTCCTGATCGATCTCTTCCGCGCGTCAGAAGAAGACTTCGCCGAGTACCATCCGACCGCGCGACCGGAGGTCTGGGACTACGGACTACGCAATCCGTGGCAGTTCAGCTTCGACCGGCAAACGGGCGACCTGTGGATTGGTGACGTGGGACAAAACTATTGGGAAGAGGTTGACTACGGGCCCGCCGGGTACGGGGGCGGCGTGAACTGGGGCTGGAAGTTCCTCCAGGGTTCCCATTGCTTCCCGATGTCACTGGAGTCCTGCCCGCTTGTCGGGACACTTCCTGTGGCTGAGTACGAGCACGCGGCGGAGAAGAGCTGCACGATCGTTGGCGGTCATGTATACCGCGGCGAGGATTTCCAGAACCTGGATGGCATCTACTTCCATTCCGACTACTGTTCGGGCAAGATCTGGGGTATTGCAGCCGGAGAGGATGGCAACTGGGCATACCAGGAACTGCTCGACACGGGGTTGCTCGTGACAGGTGCTGGCGAGGACGAGACCGGTAACATCTACTTCACTTCCTGTGAGTGTGGATACGGCCAGAACGCGCCCAACCAGGCCGGATCGCTCTGGATGCTCGTCGCGTCCGACCAGATTCCCGAGGGCGCGGAGACAGCCCCGCCTGACCGGGACGCGGCGGCTGCCGCAGAGGGCACGCCGGAAGCAACGCCGGCGGTAGGCGAAGGCATCTCTACACCAGAGGAGAGCACGCCGGAAGGCTAGCGCCCCTGGCATTAGCCGAATGCCGAAAAGAAAAGCGGTGGGGACATTGGTGTCCCCGCCGCTTTTCTCCTAAGGAGATGTCGCAGGAGCAACATGGCACGCATGTTGCATGTCGGGCACTACCAATCTCCGAAACCGGAGGTCTTTTGTGCGTGAAACACTCCCGAGGAGGCTTTAGATGACGTATCGAGATCCGCTGTATGACAAGGATTCCCCAGTGGAAGGGGAAAACATCGATGATCTGCTCCATGAGAACAGCGGCCAGCAGCGCGGCGGCGGCCAGTCTCAGCAGAAAACCGAGCAGGTAAAGCAGAAGGGCCAGGAAGTCGCGGACCAGGCCAAGGGCAAGGCCGACGAGGTCACTTCCAAGGCAAAGAGCAAGGCCGATGAGGTGGGCTCCAAGGCTCAATCCAAGGCGGATGAGATGGGCTCGATGGCCACGGACAAGGCTGATCAGGGTATGGACTCTGCCGCCTCCGGGCTCAGCACTGCCGCGGACAAGCTCCGTCAACAGGGCGAGCAGCAGGGTGGCAAGGCCGCTACGGCGGCGACGACTGTCGCCGACAAACTCGAGGGTGCCAGTGGCTACCTTCGCGAGAAGGATACCGATCAGGTGCTGACGGACCTCGAAGATCTGGTCCGCCGCAAGCCAGTCGAATCGCTGTTGGCTGCCGCCGGTATCGGCCTGCTTCTCTCGCGAATATTCAGCTAGGCCAGTGCCGGCGCGAAGGAACTCTCTTATGGACAACACACGTAATTCTCGGCCTGGAGCTGGTGATGAGCGGTTCGAGGCCGATTCGGTGAGGGCCAGACCAGGGGGTACTCCTCCAGACCCAGTGCCCGTTTCACCGTCTCGCTCCTCAAGTACTTCGCCCATCGACGAGGCGAAGGATATTGCAAAGGGAACCGCCGAGAGCCTTGGGACCATTGTCTCGGGCATCGTGGAGGATCTGCAGCAAATCGTTCGTGGTGAGGTGCAGCTGGCGAAGACGGAGCTGAAGGAAGATGCAACACAAATCGGCAAGGGCGCCGGAATGGTGGGTGCCGGAGTCTTCTTCGGCCTCGTCGGTTTCATCTTCCTGATGTTGTCGTTGACCTATTTGCTCAGCGAGTGGATGGAGCCATGGATTGCCGCTGGAATCGTCGGGCTGGGCCTGGTGATCATCGCGGCCATTCTTGCGATGTCAGGCAAGAGCCAGATCCAGGAAGCCAACCTCAAGCCCGAAGAAACAATCGATTCACTTAAGGAGGACCAGGAATGGGCCAATCGTCAGATCAAATCCGTCAAGAAATAGATCAGCACCGTGAGGATGCAGCGCAGAAGATTGATCAGCTGCAATCCCAGGTTCAGGGCACAGGCGAGGATCTTCGCCACCAGGCGGAGGAAACGGTCGACCAGGTCCGCGAGCAGGTAGCGGGATCCGTGGAAGACACAATCCAGTCGGTAAAGGAAAACGTCAATATCCAGGAGCAGATCGAGCAGCGACCGCTTGTGGCGCTTGGCGCCGCGCTGATCGGGGGATTCGTCCTCGGTGGGATGCTCAGCGGTGGAGGCGGCGGTCAGCACCGCTCCAGCTCATCGTCCCATGACTACTCCGGCAGTTCCTCCTCGCAGGGGGGCGGAATGGGCGATACAGTTCGCCAAGCCTTCAAGAGCTCGGGCCTGGAAGAGACCTTCTCCAACGCCGCAGCTGCCATGATGGGAAGCGTCACGGAACAGGTCAAGCAGACTATTGACCGCAACGTCCCGGGCTTCTCGCAAAAGATGGAATCAGCGAAGCAGCAGCCAGGTTCCGTGATGGACAAGACGCGGAAAACACAGCCGTAGCCACAGCCCTACGAACATCGGACCCGATGAAGGAGGTACCGAAAGGTACCTCCTCCTTGGCGTAAGGGAACCGCTCCCGGGAGCAGTTCGTGTATGCCCATCGAGCTCACACCTACTTAGGGGAGGCGGGAGGTCACAACAAAGCACTCCTGCTCGTATGCCGAGGATGTGCCGGTAGAGTAATCCCAAACGAGATGGCGTACATCGCCGACGTCCCACCTATGAGGCCTGTACGTGTTTCAGGGATCATAGGCAGCGGACACATAGGGAAGGGCCGGTCGCAGATGCAACCGGCCCTTCCCTATGCGCTGATGAGTTAGACCTGCATCGTTAGGCCTCTGGCGTTGGACCACCAGCATTTTGGGTGTCAAAGACATAAACCGTGGCTTCCAGCTGATCCTCGCCCTCGAGAATAGCAACGCCTACTACGGATGAGCCATCGACTGGGGCGAGGGCAATTGCAAGCTTGCCCCCATTGTTGATGCCGGCGATATCGCCACACGCAACAATTGTCTCGTATTCGTCCTGGCTGGCATGCACCGCAACGGCATGTCCCTGGCTCCCGAGATCCTCAAGCGAGCTATCGACGGTGCCCGAAGCCTGGAGCAGAAGCGGAAGGGCCTCGCCTGTACCCACTGTCTGAACCTCGCCTTCGGCTTCATCTTCTTCCAGGCCGAAGGTTATTGCATCGCCGATCTCGAAGGCCGCCTCAGCAGTGAGGTCAGCGCAACTGCCTTGATGGATCGCTACCGGGTAGCCCTCGGAGGGTCCGCCTGGAGTGGCAATTGGGGTCCCTTCCTGGGCAACAGCCGCTCCGCTCATAAGCAGCCCTGGCACCAGGGCAAATGCGCCGATTGCGAGAGACCGGGCGAAAGACGTATGTGGTCGCATGATCCTGATACTCCTTCTGCATAAAGACGGCATGCTCACCCGATCACGCGCCGAGTAGCACAGTTACCCTCAAGCCATGCTTCCTACGCAAACCGGATTCCACCACAACGGCATGGTGATAAGGGTCATGGAACTTGGCGAGCGACTGCGGTGAACTCACCGCAGCCGCTCGCTGTTGCAGAGTTCGTTAGGTCAGGAGCCGGCTGTGAAAATCTCCAGCGTTGTCACGGTACCCGGCAGCGTCTGGACCTCCGCCATGATCAGAATTGGATCGCCGACGCGCTCAAGCAACTCCATGCGGTAGATGCCCGGAAGCACCCAAACGTAGTCACCCTGCTCGAACTGGTCCTGCCAGATGATGGTGCCCGAGAGATCCTTTACGGTGTAAATTTCACCGGCGCCTTGGGGGAACTTCAGGATCGAGCCCCGAAGCCAGGTGGTTTCACCGGGCTGGATCGCAATCCTGACGCGGGACTCGGACCCGCTCGGATTTACCCAATAGGCCTCACAGGATCCGACCGGAAGCTCCACCCTGTTCGAGTCAGTCAGGGTGACAGAGGTAACTTCACCCTCAGGATTGGAGTCGGTGGCTCCCTCACGGCAGTCGACGGTTGCCTTCGGATAGATGCCGCCAAACTCCTCGATCTCGAGGAATCCTGTCTGGATGACTACCTGAAGCTCTTCAAGAACGGTAAAGAGCGCCCTGTTCAGTTCCTCGGCATTGGCGGCACCGAGGTTGAGCCCGCCACCAGCGTCGGCGATGCACTGGAGCGTTCCCTGTTCTTCCTGTGTGAGACCAAAGCCGATCACGTATGTCGTGACGTTGACATCGCCCTGGGCAAGTGCTTCCGCGGCTTCACACGGGTTCCCGCCACAGGTTTCGAGGCCATCAGTCACCAGCACTACGGCATTGACCTCGCCTTCCTGAGGTGCCTGAAAATCCTCCGCGGCCTCCTGAAGTGCAAGTGTGATAGGAGTCCATCCAACGGGGGTATAGCCTTCGATTGCACCACGTAGCGCGTCCTTGTTAACACCTTCGATGGGTACGATCAGCTCCGTGGAACGACAGCTCTCCTCGCGATCCTGCTCCTGATTGCTTCCCTCATGTCCAAAGACACGGAAGCCGACATTGACGCCTTCGCGCTCCGGAATGGCGTCCACCACGTCATTCAAGACCTCCTTGGCTGCCTGAATACGTGTCACGCCGGGCGAGACTTCCTGCGCCATAGAGCCTGAGGAGTCGAGAACCAGCTCGACGTTGACCGTTCTCGCGCTTGCCTGATTTGGGCTTGGTGTCGAATCCTGAGCGACGGCGAGTGTCGGGCTCGCCACAACAAGCATCAGCAGAAACGTGACAAGTCGAATGAGCGAGACTCGTGGCCCGGGAAAGACACGCATCGTTCTCTTCCTCTCTTCTAACTTCATGTACGCCTGTGTCCGACAGGCAGGAAGTGAGGAATCGCTTTCGAGCGATTCCACTCCATTGTCCTAAGAATCTGCTGGGCGGAGCTTGCACGAAATATGCCATTGTCGTCGCTAGGCTGGACGATTTGGGTGGCCTGATTGTTGCGCATATTTCGCGATATTGATTCTTGCTTGATCCATGCCGAATATACCGGAGGAAAGATGATGCGGAATCGTCGTGGTGCGCCGCTCTTGCTGGTCCTGATGCTTGTCGTCGGGATGATCGGTGCCGGACAAAATGTGTTGGCCTTCGCGCAAAATGCCTCCATCCAGCCAGCAGGTGAGAGCGGAGGCGGTGACGAGATCGTAGTCAACGGGGCCCGGTACCTTCGGGACCGCGAAGTCACCGTTAACCCGAATCCTTTACAACAGGTTGCCGATGAGAACGGCAATTCAGTCTACGTGAAGCCCGGAGGAAGCGATCCACTGGGTGCGGTATATGTGCTTGCGCCTGAAGGGGGCGATCGGGCTGTGCGGTATCTTCCCGAATTTGTCGGAGACCCTGCGGCGGCCTGCCCATCTGACCTCGTTGCGCGAGAAACGATCCAGGGGAACGGCGCCACCTACGTCGCCGCCGGTCCGGAAACGGACATGAACGCGGACCAACTGACCGAAATCGGCACCAGTGATGATGGCGCAATCATTTATGCCTACAGTCCAGAGCAGCCGTTCGAGGAGATCCTGGTAGCTCAAAGTCAGGGCCAGGGCAACGTTCCGCTGACGCGGTATGTGATGACCGGGCCGGATGGTGTTCCGGCACCGTTCTCTGACGGATTGGCGTTTGCGGGGCAGCAGTTCGCTCCAGTGCCGGGCGCCGTCACCTCGATTGAGGGCCTAACAAAGGTCGGATGTGCCGGGCTCTTCCCGGCCTACTCCCAGGCCCAGGAACAACCCTTCTCGACGATCACGCTCCAGGTCGGCGACCAGGCTGTGTCATTCCAGGCGCCCGAAGGGGATGCAGGGATCACACCAGTGGAGAGCACCCCGCCTCCCGCGCTTCCTACCGAGGTCGTTGCCACACCACCTCCACCAACGGAGGTTGTTGCCACTCCTCCACCGCCTACGGAAGTTCCTCCTACAGCGACACTGGCGCCTGAACCGACTGCCACAGCGACCCCAGAGCCGACATCAACAGCAACCCCGGAACCAACGGCGACCTCAACGCCAGAGCCGACGACGACAGCAACACCCGAACCGACTGCGACTGCGACGGCAGAGCCGACAGCGACAGCAACACCCGAACCAACCGTGACTGCGACGGCAGAGCCGACGGCGACATTGACGCCGGAACCAACCGCAACAGCGACACCAGAACCAACGCCAACGGCAACTGCGGAACCGACAGCAACCGCCACATCAGAACCGACCGCAACGGCGACGCCGGAGCCAACGACTGCTCCGACGCAGGCGCCAACCGCGGTGCCCACCGATGCCGTCGCTCAACCAGCGGAAGGTGAGGAGCCAACTGCGCTGCCTACCGAGGTTCCGCCAACCACTGCCCCCGGTACTGTCGAGCCGACACTGCCAGCGTCGCGGCCGACCCCAATTCCGCAGCCACTCCAGCCACGCGCCGTCGTGCCGACACTGCCTGCAGGTGCACCTTCGCCCGCTGCCTCTGACCGCACGACAGACGTCACCTGTTCGGGTGAAACCGGCGCACTGGATGCAGATGGAGTTCCCGATCGCCTGCCAACAAGCATTCAATACGGCGGTACTGGTTATCGTTACACTGGACAGATCGCGGTTGCCGATGCCGGATCCGTCGAGGCTGTCGGGTGCGTGGGTGGATTCGTAATTTTTGAGCCGGCCGAGGAAGCCGATGCGGGACCAATCTATCTCGCTCTCGACGAGTCACCGGAGACACTCTTCAGGTTCGAGCAGGCGAGGTCCTTCACGGTGCAATCCCAAGTGGCAGACCAGCCCCGGACGATCGACACGGCTGGCACGGAGCAGCAACCGGCGGTCCGTTACCGGGCAGCTGAGCCGCTCGTACGCTCTACCTACTCGAGCCTTAGCCTCATCGTCTATGTGGCCGATGCCGATATTCCCGCCCCAGAGCGTCTCCTGGGGTATGCAGTCGGAGGCGATGTGTTTGCCGAGTACATGCTGGAAGGTACCGGCGAACAGGCGTCCCAGGAGGTGCTGGCAGAGGCAGAGACGTTCGGTGTTCTCGGTGAGATGCTACTTGGTGGTCAGCGCTACGTACTGACCTCGCTCTGGACTCCCTATGGCACCACCACAAATGGATGGGTGACATTGTACGGGCCGGCGGGTGAGGATGCCCCGGAGCAGTTGGTAGGCCTTGACCCAAGACGGGAAGACCTGATGGTCTTCAACCGCACCGAATAGCACGACTCCACAGGGGGCAGAACAGCGTGACAGACTGGCCGATATTGAGCAACCAGTCGCTCAATATCGGCCAGTCTACGTTCCGTAAGCGCTAAGGCCTGCGAATGCCTGGGCTTGTGCTACGCCTGAAATCGGAGCGTTTAGGTGAAAGGTAGATGGAATGCGTCGACGAGGCTGTCTGTGGGGATTGACCGGTGTGATTGGTCTTCTGGCCCTGTGTTGCGTACTGGCATTCTTCGTGGGGCTGCCGCGTCTCCAGGACTCCCTACGCGACGAAGTTGCCGAACAGCTCTCAACGCAGGTAGCC
>DASYWM010000170.1:0-4303 GCA_035936075.1 Thermomicrobiales bacterium | reverse complement strand
TCAGGAGACTGAAAGGCGGCGTAGGCGACGGGTGCGCCATGTGCAAGACGTCTGCGACATCATTGCGATGCGAGTGAGGCAATGTGCTCGGGCACGTCCGTTTCACCTTTCGCAAACCGCTTGAGTTTGGCGTAGAAGTCTTCCAGTACGAATCGCGCGTCAACCGTCTCGTACACCCGGATCGGTCGATGCTGGCCAGTGTGAACGTAGTGCATGGACTCGTCGAACTCGGGCG
Source organism: Thermomicrobiales bacterium (assembly GCA_035936075.1). Taxonomy (GTDB): domain Bacteria; phylum Chloroflexota; class Chloroflexia; order Thermomicrobiales; family UBA6265; genus UBA6265. The sequence continues at coordinate 4,068 of DASYWM010000170.1, read as the reverse complement.
CGGGCCGCCACTCGGATCGTCCGCAGTCTGGATACATCACGACACCGACGGCGGGAGAGTCTCCAAGGGAACGGTGCTCGATGGGGCCGGACACATGCCGAGCGTTGAAGTCGACAACTTGCTCCACCAGATACCGCCCGAGTTCGCCCATCGGATAGACTCGTTCCAACAACTCGGCGTAGCTGACGGCCATCAAACGATAGACCGAACTGGGAATCTGCCACACCTCGACACGGGATCGCATCACGACATTCGCAGCATGGATGTCGTTGGAGAGATTGAATTCGGGCCCGCCATTTGGCCAGGGTCCACCACCGATCCAGACGACCCTTACGTTGCGATCCTGAATGCGCGGTTCCAAGATCAGCGCACTGGCCATGTCCGTCAGTGGGCCATAGAACGCCACGTGCAACGGCCGGGGATCATCACGCAAGGCTTCCTGAACGATGCGCGTGGCACCGGCTGATGGGACAGAAGTAGAGTCGTCGGGCATGGCCCGAGCCGCACCGTCCTCGACCTGCACTCGGTTCGTCCACCCCATCAACCGCAACAGGTGCATTACCTCCTCGTGACTTTCCCGCAACGAGTCGTTGGATCGTCTGTCGCCGAAGTGCGCCGGAATGATCCCGTGAAGATCAAACGACGGGGTGAGGAGGGCGTGAAGGATGGCGAACTGATCGTCCGCCTCGTTCTTGGCATCCGTGTTGACGATAATCCGTGCCCGCTTCTGGGCGGGAAACCGCATGTCCACGATCAACTCCTCGCTTGCTACCGGGTCGGTACAATGCACGATACCAGACTCAAATCCGGCGATGATTGCCGTTACCTCATGAATGAAGCAGACGGCGAAAGCATGTCACATGGCCCACGCTTCAGGAGGGGTCACAGCTGAGGAGCCTTATCTTCTTGCGCGAGAGGTATTCGCGAGAACCTTAATTACAAGCAAACAGGCCGTGGCTTGCGAGCCGCGGCCCAGAATGGGATCCTTCTTCGAGTCGATTGCTGTCAATCCGGAAGATACTTTATGTAAAATCGGAAGCAACGGGTGTCCGTCCGCCATGTTAGAACAGTTCCGTCCCCGTCGCGTGCTCGTTTCTGACCTGGTGCCACGCGAGGAAACACCCCGTGGACGTTGCCGACCCCGGAAGCTCACTCCAGACCAACTAAAGGACATTCAGCAGCAACCTCATCGCAACCTTAGAGAACTTGCCGAAGCGTATGGTGTATCACACGAGACAATGAGAGCGACGCGAAGTAGCAGCAGCACTGACGGAGAATAGGCGGTCGGTGGTCCACTCCTCCTGCTCGCCGGTGGTGCGCACTTGGGTCCGAACCTTCATCTCGTCGGCCAGCTCCGAGTCGATGTGCGCGATTTCACCAAGTTCATAGCGCACCCACTCCTCCCGGACGACGTAGAACTCGGCGAAGCCCATGCGGCAGACCGTCTGCCCCACGCCGCTCGGTCCCCGGCGAGGAAGGCGGCCAGCAAGCCAGTGCGAAGTACGGCTTGCGGCGGACGGCTGGCATCGGCAAGGTGGCGATCGAGAACCGTGACCAGAATCGGCACCCATGGTTGCACGGGCGGGGATGAGCGTCGCACCCTCGGCCCGGGCATGTGCTCCCTCCATCGGTGGCTTGTCCCGAGGTCATGCGATCTATAGACTGACGTTCGGGGACTCTCGGTCACACGCATGGTCACGACGTACGCGAGGTAGTGGCCTGCCGTTCTCCCGACCATAGTGGCATCAACGCTGCTGATCGACGCCGAATGGGGATCACGGGCCGTTCAAGCACCGGATGGAGGACAGGTTGACACCGACAGATCGGCCGTTGCTTGCGATCACCATGGGCGATCCGGCCGGGATCGGCCCGGAAGTGGTCCTCAGGTCCCTCCTCGATCCTGATGTGTACCAACGCGCACGGCCGCTGGTCATCGGTGATCGGCAGGTACTGGAACGAGCGGCTCCGTGGGTAGGAGCCGCCCACCTGGAATATGACGTCATTTCGCATCCCGCCGATGGTCGTTATGAACCAGGCATGGTGACCATGCTCGATCTGGGGTTGTCACCACTGGACAGATACCCGGTAGGACGGCTGACGGCGGAGGCAGGGCGAGCCGCGGTCGAATACGTCTTTCACGCCTGCGACCTCGTCATGGCGGGGAACGCTGATGCGGTTGTCACCGCACCACTCAACAAGGCGGCGATGCACATGGCCGGCTTTCGCTATCCGGGTCATACGGAGCTCCTGGCGGAGCGGACCGGCGCCGAGCGGGTCAGCATGCTCCTTGTCGGCCCCACGTTACGCGTGATCCATGTCAGCACCCACGTTGCGCTGACGGAAGCGATTCGCCGGGTCACCCGGCAGCGCGTCGAAGAGGTGCTGGAGACCGCCAATACCGCCTGCAGAACGCTCGGCATCACTCACCCTCGGATCGCCGTCGCCGGCCTCAATCCGCATGCCAGCGAGGACGGTCTCTTTGGGGAGGAAGAAGCTCAGGAAATCATTCCCGCGATAGAGGCAGCTCGTACCCGTGGTCTTGACGTCAGCGATCCCCAGCCGCCCGATACGGTCTTCCTCAGGGCAAGCAAGGGGGAGTGGGATATCGTCGTCGCGATGTACCACGACCAAGGGCACATCCCCATGAAACTCCTGGCATTTGACTCGGGAGTGAACGTCAGCATCGGCCTACCGATCATCCGTACCTCGGTTGACCATGGCACGGCATTCGACATCGCCGGCACCGGACGGGCAAGCGAGGAGAGTATGCTGGCCGCGATCACCGTCGCCATCCAGATGGCCGAGGCCCGCCCACCGGCCCACCGTGGAGGGTAGCCAACCGGCATCCGGGCCGAGCACCATCCAGGTGGCCATCATCGCCGATGACGTCACTGGCGCCGCCGACACCGGTGCCGCCTTCGCCCAGATGGGTCTGGCGACCACGCTCGCGTTCGCGGATGAGCCTCTGTCAGCAGTCGATATCCTTGTCCGCTCCACTGAAAGCCGCGGTCTCGACGTCAGTGCCGCTGCGCTGGCAAATGAGCGCGCAGCCATGGCGCTGACGGCCCATTCCGGTGGTCGGCAAATCCGCTGGGTTTACAAGAAGATTGACAGTGCCCTCAGGGGCTACCCCGCCGAGGAACTGCTCGCTGTCATGGCCGGGCTTGGTGAAACCCGGGCGGTCGTGGCCTGCGCGTTGCCATCCGAGGAGAGGACGACGGTGGGCGGTCGGCAGTACGTGCGTGGCTTTCCGCTGGAGGCCGGTCCTCTTGGCCAGTCCAACGTCCCCTGCGATCTGGTAGCTCTCTTTGGGCAGAGTCACGACATTGTGGTGAGATCACTTGGCCTTGCTGTCATTCGGCAGGGTGTCAGCGCGATCCAGCGCTTCCTGCGAAATGCGGGTTCTGGGGTGGTGGTTGCGGATGCCGAGACTGACCTCGACCTCGCGGTGCTCGCCAGTGCAATAGCAGGAAGCGACGTACGGGTGCTCTGCGGTTCCGCCGGATTCGCTCGCCAGTTAGCCGGCGCACTTCCCTTGATGCCCCTGGTACAGCCCTCCATCCGTCCCCCGCGCGGTACTGGACCGGTCCTCGTTGTGGCCGGAAGTCAGCATCCGGCAACGACTGCCCAGGTTGACGTGCTCGGTCGTGCCGGACATCCGGCCATCCATCTCGATCAGGACCTGATCGACGATCCCTCGACGTCCATCGATGGAACCGTGGCCAAGGTGGCAATGCAACTCAGTGCCGGACGCTCGCCGGTGTTGACGACGGTCGGTCTTGCACTGTCACCGCTAGGCGAGTCGTTCGTCGTCGAGCGACTTTCGGAGATCGTGGCGGCTCCACCGGTGCGGCGGCACCTTGGAGGGTTGGTGCTCACTGGTGGTCACGTGGCAGCGGGGATATTCGTTCGTCTCCGAGCGTCGGCGTTGCGACTGGGAGGAGAGATTCGTCCCGCCATGCCGTGGGGAGTGCTGGACGCTGAGCTCGTCCGGTCCGTGCCGGTGGCGACAAAGGCCGGCAGCTTTGGCGCCTCAGACGCGTTGCTGGCCTGTGTGAGCCACCTCGG
>DASYWM010000169.1:0-6441 GCA_035936075.1 Thermomicrobiales bacterium | reverse complement strand
CAATTCGGCGTCGTCAATGCCGATCTGAACGAGGCTGTTCGCGGTATCGAAGTGATCAAGGCGACGGGGCAGGAAGCCCAGGAGAAGCGGAAGTTCTACCGGCACGCGCGACTCTACCGGGACTACTCGGTGCAGCAGGGGCTTGTCCAGGCACGGTACCTGCCGACGCTGCTGCTAGCGGTAACCGTCGCTTCAGCACTCCTGCACGGTGTCTGGCTTGTGCAGAATGAGCAGATCAGCGTCGGGGATCTGGTCGCCTTTATGGGGTTGATCCAGCAGCTCAGTTTCCCGACCTTCATCTCGACATTCTCATTCTCAATGGTGCAGCTTGGTCTGGCGAGTGCCCGGCGCATCCTGTCGCTGATGGATGAAAAGACGGAGCTCGACCAGAACGCTGGCGGCTACTCGGGCACGATCACGGGCGATGTGATCTTCGATGACGTGACCTTCAGCTACGAGGGTGAGCCTGTATTACGGAATGTCAGTTTTCATGCGCAGCCGGGCGAGACGGTCGCGATCGTGGGGGAGACTGGCTCCGGCAAGAGCACCTTGACGAAGCTCGTCAATCGGATTCACGATGTGGACAGCGGACGCATCCTGATCGACGGCATAGATGTCCGGGACTGGAACCTTGACTCGCTGCGCTCCCAAATCTCCACAATCGAGCAGGATGTCACACTTTTCTCGCGCAGTGTCGCGGAGAACATTGGCTTCAGCCTCGGTCAGCAGGCCGACAGGGAGCAGGTGGTCCAGGCGGCCCGGGACGCCCAGGCGCATGAGTTCATCGTCGCGCTCGAGAAGGGGTATGACACCGTCATCGGCGAGCGTGGGGTGACGCTTTCGGGTGGCCAGCGCCAGCGCCTGGCGATTGCCCGCGCACTGCTGACCTCGCCGCAGATGCTGATCCTCGACGATTCCACAAGTGCGATCGACAGCGCCACAGAGGACGAGATCCAGAAGGCGATCCGGCGCCTGCTCGAGGGCCGGACGACCTTGTTGATCACGCACCGGCTATCCCAGATTCGCTGGGCGGATCAGGTGCTGCTGCTCCGGAAGGGTGAGCTAGTCGCCCACGGCTCGCATGAGGACCTGCTGGAGAAGTCCCGGCTCTACCGTCGCATCTTCGCCCATTACGACGAAATCGAAGACACAGCAGCGCCTGCAGTTGCGGGTGGGGAGGCATAGCCGTGGGATTCATCATGCACGGCCTCGATGCCGAGGACTACGATCGCAAATACGACGACAGGGTACTTGTCAGCAGGATCGGCACCTACTTCCGGCCAGCTCTCGTGGCAATGGCGGTGGTCGCCCTTCTGATCGTCCTCAACTCGGTCGCGAGTATGCTGAATCCCCTCCTGGCGAGCTGGGGCATAGACCGGATCGCCGATGGCGACGCAGGTGAGGTGATCTGGATTCTCTTCTTCGGTTGTCTCCTTGCGGGTGTGCTGGCGTGGGGTTTCAACTTCGTTCGTCAGTGGATGACCGCAAAGGTCGTGGGCGATGTTGTGCTGAAACTGCGACAGGATGCCTTCGATGCGGTGATGGCCCGCGATCTCTCCTTCTACGATACCAATCCCTCTGGAAAGATCGTCAGCCGCGTGACCTCCGACACGGATGAGTTTGCGAACGTCGTCACCCTGACGATGAATCTTCTCAGCCAGATCCTGCTGGTGATCATCATCACCGCGGTGCTCTTCACCCGGAACGTGACGCTCGCCTTCGTGGCGATTGCAATCACTCCCATCTTCGTCATCACGGCGTTGGCGTTCCGGAAGATTGCGCGGGAATCGACGCAGCGTGCCCAGCGTTCGACCGCGCAGGTGAACTCCAGCATTCAGGAGGCGATGAACGGTATCGCGATCGCGAAGAATTTCCGGCAGGAGCGCACACTCTTCGAAGAGTTCGTACCGGTCAACGAGCAGTCCTACAAGGTGACATTGAAGCAGGGGTTCGTCTTCCAGGCGATCTTCCCGATGCTCTTCTTCATGGCAGGTCTTGGAACCGTGCTGCTCGTGTACATGGGAGGAAATCAGGCCATCTCTGGCGAGATATCGCCTGGTGACTGGTTTCTCTTCTTCCAGAGCGTGATGCTCTTCTGGATGCCGCTCACCAGCATCGCGTCGTTCTGGTCGCAGTTCCAGCAGGGGCTTGGCGCGTCGGAGCGCATTTTCGCGTTGATCGATGCCGAGCCCGAGGTTGTCCAGGTTGACGATCAGGATCCGGGACGGATCGAGGGTAGCATCGAGTTTCGGAACCTGACCTTTGCCTACGATGACGGCACAAACGTGCTAGCCAGCTTCGACCTGACGATCCCGGCGGGGCAGACGCTGGCGATCGTTGGCCACACGGGTGGCGGGAAATCGACGCTCGGCAAGTTGATCACCCGATTCTATGAGTTCCAGGGCGGGCAACTGCTGATCGACGGCAGGGACGTTCGCACGTTCGACTTGCCCCGGTACCGAAAGCAGCTGGGCATCGTGCCGCAGTCGCCGTTCCTCTTCTCCGGGACCGTTGCGGACAACATCCGCTATCCAAAGCCGGAGGCCAGCGACGAAGAGGTGGTGAGGGCCGCGACGCTGGTTGCGGGAGGCGACTGGATCGACGCATTGCAGGATGGGCTGCAGACGGACGTTGGTGAGTACGGGCGGTCGCTCTCGATGGGCCAAAGGCAGCTTGTGGCACTGGCGCGGATCCTGATCCAGGGCCCGGCGATCGTGATCCTCGATGAGGCGACGGCGAGTGTCGATCCCCTCACTGAGGCGCAGATCCAGGAAGGCCTGGACATCGTGCTTGCGGACCGGACCTCAATCGTCATTGCCCACCGGCTGTCGACGATCGAGCATGCTGACCGGATCATCGTGCTGGATCACGGCGAGATCGTGGAGGAGGGCACGCATTCCTCGCTCCTTGCCAGGGGTGGCCGGTACTGCGAGGTCTACAACACGTACTTCCGGCATCAGTCACCGAATTACGTACCTGGCGAGGGGTTCGTCCCAACGCTGAGGTGAGATGGGTCCTTCCCAGTGCAGCAGGAAGGACCACCGTTGTTGGCACGATGGAAATATAGCTTGGCGTAGCGGTGGACGGTAATTCTCTCCGCCGTGCGGTTGTGCTCATCCGCCAAGCCGCCGGCCGGCGGTGTAGCGAAGAACACACTGCCGCTTTTTGCCGTGCGGCAGCGAGCCCCTTCGCTACAGACACTCCAGGGATGCAGCCTCTTTGAGAATAGCGCTAAGCTGTGCGGGAGGTGCTCATCCGCCAGGCCGCCAGCCACGCCATAGCAAGCATCACCACTCCCAGCGACATCGACAGGGCCGCGCTCGGTGGCGCGCTCCAATCAAGGCCGAGGGTGAAGGCGAGCAGTACGCCGCCCAGTCCCACTCCTACCGACGACGTAAAGAGATCGCACAGGAGGGTAGAAGACGACACCATGCCGTCCTGCCCACGCGGGGTGTTGGCAAAGGCAACCGTCGTCGACGTGCTGTAGGCAAGGCCAATACCGAGGCCGGTCATCATCCATCCCAGCGCGGCGATGATGACCCAGATATCATCGAAAATCACGATCGTCCCGAAGATGATGCCTACGCCAGCGAGCATGATGGTCACGCCGGCGCGGGCGCGGGCTGTCCTACTGCCCGGTCCGTGCTGGCGGTCCAGCCGTGCCTGCAGGATCGATCCCGATGTCCACGTCAGGGACCCGAAAGTGAGCACGATGCCCGCGGTTGCAGTGCTAACGCCGCCGAACTCAGTGAGGGAGAAAACCATGTAGGTCTCGGTGACGGCGAACGCCCCGAAACACAGCGAGCGAGTGGCAAGAGCAGATCCGATCATCGGCCGGGCGCTAAACGTGCCTGCGGGTAGCAGGCGCTGAAGCACCGGGATCAGGAGCACCAGGCCGGCAAGTGTGACCATTGCGCCAAGAGGAAGCGGCCGGAGATCAGGGCCAGCCAGGAAGAGCCCAGTCCCAACGGCCAGCACAAGGGCATAGGGGACTCGCCGGGGGTTCACCACCGCGTCGGGATCCCGCTCCAGACTGATCTTCCTGTAGGAGGGCAGGGTAAGCGGTGCGATGATGGCGAGGATCGGGAGCAATCCCCAGAAGACGTATCGCCAGCTGTAGTGATCGGCAATGAAGCCGGCGATGACGGGACCGATAAGCGACGGGATAACCCAGGCGCTGGAGATCGCCGCGAGCATCGATGGCCGCAGGCGGTCCTCGTAGGCGCCGCTGATGATCGCATAGACAGTGGCGAATGTTCCCCCTGCACCGAGGCCTTGCAGCGCGCGGCCGGCAAACAGCACCCAGATATTCGGCGCGGCTCCGGCAAGGAAACAGCCGAGAGCGAAGAGAGCCATGGCGGTGTAGAAGACGACCGCTGGTGACCGGCGGTCAACCTCCCGTCCGGCAAGGACGGTTCCTATGATCTGCGGCAGGAGGAAGGAGGTGAAGATCCAGCCGTAGAGACCGCGGCCGTTAAGATCATCGGCGAGAACCGGGGCAATCGTCGCAACCGCAAGCCCCTGAAAGGCACCAAGCGTGACAGCAAGAATCGAGCCAAGCGTAAGAGCCAGGTTGGATGCGTCCCAGATGGACGGTTCAGGTTGCTGATCCGGCGACATGCCGTTGTGCTCCTCCATTGCCCGCACGTCAGGACGCGGGCGCCGAATGGAGCCTACCCCGGAGCCGGTGATGAATGCCACACGATTGGCTCACGAGTCTTTCTTGAGCGGGATGATGTAGACCTTGCGGCTCGTTTCCCTGAAGCCGAGCCGGGCCGCGATGCGCATCGATGGCTCGTTGTGGGCACCGCAACTCCATACCGGCGTGCGGCCCTGCTTCAGGATTTCCTCGGAGACAATGGCAGCCGCACTGGTAGCATATCCATGTCCGCGCCATTCCTCGTGGGTTGTGACGCCAATGTCGACGTGGGCGGGGCTCCAGGCAAAGGTATGGGCAAGGGAGACGATCTGATCCTCCACGATTGCCGCAGCGACGATCATCTCTCCAGTGTCCGTCGAAGAGAGGGCTCCGAGGTCGCCAAGGAGCTCCGCATCATCCGGGGTCAGGAGGCGCACGTCCGGATGGCGGTCGAACGTGGCGACTGGTCCGTCGAGGACGTGATAGACATCTTCCAGGGTATTGATTGCCAAGGTTCCGGCGGCGACGGCGATCGGCCGCTCCAGGGACCTGGCCAGCGCCGCCGGAACCAGGATCGAGGTCCAGCCCGCAACGTGCGAGATGATCCGGACGATGTCCTCGGCACTGGTGCCGAAGGCAGTGGGTTCGGCAGGCATGAGCTCCGCCTGTACCACGGCAGCGGTCAGGCCGTCGATGCCGTCGACGCACCAGGCATTGCACGCCCCCGTCACCAGGAGATAATGGGCGATGACGGTTTCCGGCGAATCCCCAAGAGCAGCGGCAAGTCTCGGCATCTCATCCGCGACAAGGGTGTGGACAGTGGGACGGGATTGGTCGCTGGAGATCACCTGTGGTCCTTTGAGATGGATGAGGATATTCGCGGGGTGGCCGCGGGATCATGCGCAAGCATGGGATAGATTGACACGGACTTCAACATTTCGTGATCGCACATGAAAGGTTTTTTATGAGAACACCGTCTTCGCGCCGAAACCTGTGTTCCGGGGCAAAGCAGGATGGCAGTAGCAGCAAGCAAAGGCTTCTTGTCCATCCCGATACGAAGTGGTCGAACATTCCCTCATGAAAGCGAGCGTACACATGACGAACCCTCAGGATCAACTGCTCTCATCGACGCATCGCCTGATGCCTTCACCTAGCCGGGCATTCAGCCGTCGGGTGCTTGTCTGTGGTGTCGCCGCCGCGGCGATGACTCCATCGCTCCGCGCAGGCGCCGCCCATGACGGCCACGGGACTCCTGCCGCATCCGCAACACCGGCAACCGCGGTTGAGGGCGAAGCCGATGCGGTGGCCCTGCTTGAAGCAGCTGCCGGCGCACTCGCGGCGCTCGAGACCTTCGGCTTTGAGCTGGCCACCACCCGGGGCTCAAGCACCATTCTCGAGGGGTTTGAGCTGAAGGAGGTCGCAGGGGTGGTGCGCCGCCCTCTGGACGTTGAGGCCGAGGTGACGGTTGGGCTGCCGATCGGCGAGATCACCATCACGGCGGTCGGCCTGGACGGCCAGTTCTGGGTCCAGGATCCGTTGAGCGACGGGGAATGGATGTCTTTCAACAGTGATCCGCAGATCCAGTCGCTGATCAATCCTACGGTACTTGTCACGAATGCGGTCCGTCTCGTTCAGGATGCCCAGATCACAGGCAACGAGGAGGTGGACGGCGTCGAGACGACCGTGGTGGAAGGCACAGTCGACTTCTCCTCCTCGCTTGGATCAATCGCCAGTGCCGAAGGTGAGTCAGAGGCGCTCCAGCAGTTTCTGGCGGAAGGGGCGCGGGACGTGACCTTCTGGAT
>DASYWM010000168.1:0-10157 GCA_035936075.1 Thermomicrobiales bacterium | reverse complement strand
CCGTTCAGATGCCCGGCTCATTCGCCGGCTGTTCGAGCAGGAAGTGCCCGAGATTCAGAGTGGCGCTGTTGAGATTATGGAGATCGCACGAGAGCCGGGTCTCCGCTCGAAGGTAGCAGTTGCTGCCCGACAGGAGAAGGTCGATCCGGTCGGTTCTTGCGTAGGCGTCCGTGGTGTCCGTATCCAGAATATTGTTAACGAGCTGTACGGCGAGAAGATCGACGTTATTGAATGGTCTTCAGAGGTTGCAACGTTCATTGCCAATGCCCTAAGCCCCGCCAAACCAACCAACGTGTCTCTCAGCGAGGCTGACGATCAACGGGTGGCGACAGTAATAGTGCCGAGCGATCAGATGTCCCTTGCGATCGGCAAGGAGGGCCAGAATGCCCGATTGGCTTACAAGCTGACGGGCTGGCGCATTGATATCAAGGGACCTGAATCCCTGCTGCAGGCTGGTGATGACTTCTTCCGGCAGGCGCGGGATTCGTCTGCAAGCATGATGCCTGACTTCAGCTGGCAGGGGCGTCAGCCACGAGCAGTGCAGGCCGACGGTATGGTGACCATCAATGAACAGTCCTATGGACCGCTGTCCGATGATTTGATTCGACGTCAAGTTGATGTCGACGTGGTTGACGGCGTCGTGGAGATTTACTACGAGCGGGACCTACGAGCCCGGTTCGATCAGGTCTCCGGCCAGCGTCTCCCGCTTGACGATGCTGATGAAACGGACTACAGCGCCCTGTCGAGAGCGGCTGGCACTGAGGTCTAAAGAAGGCGAAACAACGTATGCCTCAAACCGGACTTAAGCAGCCGAAATCGTCGAAGAAGTCAGGTCCCCGCCTCAAGCATGTTCCTCAGCGAACCTGCATCGTCTGCCGCGACACAAGCGCGAAGCGGGCGCTGACGCGGATTGTACGCACCAAAGAGGGGCAGATTGAGGTGGATCCGCCCGGTCGCATGAATGGCCGAGGCGCGTATTTGTGTGACAAGCAAACGTGTTGGGAGCGGGCTGTGACGACGCCAATCCTGGCGAAGGCACTGAAAACGACTCCGACACCGGAATCGCTAATCAAGATAAGGGAATTTGCCGCTGGTGCGCCTCTCCGGACGGATGATGTCGCGACCACGGTGGGACCGAAGGAGCAAGCACTATGACCGACACAATTGGACGCGGAACACGCCGGGGTGGTGGCAATAAGCGTGGACGCAGAGGTGCCGGGGGCGGTGCTCGTACAGTGGCCGTCAAGCGCGCTGCACCCGTCGCCCGCGAGCCGGTATCCTTGCCTCCTGTCATGTCCGTGGCTGAACTTGCCGATCTCCTCGAGACCTCGGGTATCGAAGTCATTCGGGAATTGATGAAGGTTGGCATCATGGCCAACCTGAATCAGCAGGTCGATTATGAGACGGCTGCGAAGGTAGCCGAGGAACTCGGATGGGAAACCAACGAGGCCGACTCGGCGATGAAGTCAACGGTTGCTGACTTCGAGAGCCGGCGCCTGGAAAACGATAGCGACCCTGATTCCAGAACCCGGCCGCCGGTGATCACGATCATGGGCCACGTCGATCACGGCAAGACGCGCCTTCTTGACTCCATTCGCTCGACCAATGTTGCGGAAGGGGAGGCGGGTGGGATCACCCAGCATATTGGCGCGTACCAGATTGAAAGCCAGGGCCGGAAGCTGACCTTTCTCGATACCCCCGGTCACGAAGCATTCACCGCCATGCGCGCCCGGGGTGCACAGGTAACTGACATTGCTATTCTGGTGGTTGCCGCTGACGATGGCGTCATGCCAACCACGCGAGAGGCCGTCGCCCATATCAAATCCGCGCAGGTCCCAATGGTCGTGGCCGTCAATAAGGTCGACCTGCCAGCGGCCAATCCTGATCGGATCAAGCAGCAGCTTTCCGAGATGGAGGTCATGCCGGAAGAATGGGGAGGTGACATCCCGTTCGTCGAGGTCTCCGCGAAGGAGGGCATGGGCATCGATGATTTGCTTGAAGTGCTCTTGCTCGTTGCCGACGTCAACGAGTTAAAGGCGAATCCGGTCAAAGCGGCGCAGGGCGTCGTCATCGAGGCGAAGATCGACGGAAGCCGTGGTCCGGTGGCGACGCTGCTCGTACAAAGTGGAACGCTCAATATGCGCGACGTCGTCGTTGCAGGCACCACCTGGGGCCGTGTGAAGGCGATGTTCGATGATCGCGGCAAGCGCATTCGTCGCGCCGGTCCGAGCTCACCGGTCGAAGTCATGGGCCTGATGGAAGTTCCGCAGGCCGGCGATACGTTCCTCACTTTCGAGGATGAGAAGGCCGGACGCCAACTTGCCGAGCAGCGATCTGCCCAGAAGCGTGTTCAGCACCTCAACGAAAATCGTCCGATCAAGCTGACCGATCTCTACGATCAGGTGCAGGAAGGCAAGACGGCAGAGCTGCGCGTCATCATCAAGTCAGATGTCCAGGGTTCGCTCGGCGCAATTCAGAATGCGCTGCTGAAGCTGAATGAGGACATGGAGGCAGGCGTTACGCTTTCCGTCCAACTTGCGGCGACAGGAGCAGTGACTGAGTCAGACGTCAACCTGGCTGCGACGACGGGAAGTATTGTGCTGGGCTTCAACGTCCGCCCGGATGTGGCCGCAAAACGCGCCGCTGACGCCGCCGGTGTGGATGTCCGCTTCTACACGATCATCTACGAGCTGATTGATGAAGTGAAGAAGGCCATGACTGGTCTTCTCGCTCCCGTGTACCAGGATGTGACCGACGGTTATGCCGAGGTGCGGGAAACGTTCAAGCTACCCAACAACGATGTCGTGGCGGGTCTTTATGTACTGGACGGCAAGGTTCCTCGAAACTCGCGCGCTCGTGTGTTGCGCAGCGGCACCGTTCTCTTCGAAGGTGGCATAAAATCATTGAAGCGCTTCAAGGACGATGTACGCGAAGTTGCGGCGGGGTATGAGTGTGGACTGGGGCTCGAAGGATTCAACGACCTGAAGGTCGGCGACCAGATCGAGTTCCTGCATCGCGAGGAAGTGGCCCGGCCCTCGTAGCCGGTTCCCTGCTGCTCGCAAGAGACACGAGAACGACTGTGACACGACGGACACGACAAGTAGGCGAGCTCCTGAAAGAGGAGCTCGACGACATCATCCGGCGCGAGGTCAAGGACCCGCGGATAGGGTTCTTCAGCATCACAAATGTCGAGGTGCCGCCGGATCTCCGGTCCGCCCACGTTTACATCAGCGTGCTGGGCTCGGATGAGGAGCGTGACAGCACTCTCGCGGCGTTACGCTCGGCGTCGAAATTCGTTCGCTATCACCTCAAGCCCCGCCTCCGAATGCGGCAAATCCCCGATCTGGAGTTCCGTGACGACCGATCGATGGAGTATGCGCAGCATATCTCCGAAACCCTTCGCAAGATCCGGGCGCAGGATGAAGCTTTCCGCCGCACTCACCCGGACGGGGAAACCAAAGATATCCCCAGCTCCGAGGAATCAAAATGACATCCGGGTGGAGGTTGGACGCCCAGGCTGCACACGATGCACTGAACCAGCTTAAGGCGGCAACGCGGATTTTGATGCCAACGCATCAGAATGTCGACGCCGACTCACTATCGTCAGTGCTTGCACTGACGATAGCTTTACGTCAGCATGGTCTCGACGTCGTGCCGATGGTCAGTGACGGATCGCTACCGCATGCGCTTGAATTCCTGCCAGGGGCTGACGAGGTGCTGCTGTACACCCGCGACGAAGTGCCTGAATACGACATGCTCTGCCTGGCGGATTGCTCGGACCGGACGCGGCTCGGCAGGTTCTACAAGGATGATCCAAGTCGTCTCGACGGACGTGTGCCTATCGTTAACATCGACCACCACATTACCAATGCGCGCTTTGGAGTCGTCAATATAGTCGAGCCAAGTGCTGCGTCTGCCACTGAAATCATCGCCGACGTACTGGCTGTATGGGGTACGGTACTCACGCGCGAGATTGCACAATGCTTGCTGGCGGGAATCTACGGCGATACGCTGGGACTTCGTACCGAGTCAACTACCTCCAGGACTATGCGCACTGCTGCTGATCTTGTCGATGCGGGAGCGAACCCGGTTCCCATTGTCGATGCACTCTTCCGGCTAAAGCCGAAGTCATCCGTCTGTCTATGGAGAAAGGCCCTTGAGGGCGTCCAGTGGACCGGTGAGCTGATTTGGACGGAGCTCACTGAGGAGACGTTTGCGGAGTGTGGCGCCCAGCCGAGTGAAGCTGAAGGTATGGTGAACTTCCTTGCAGGGACGGAGGGATCTCGTGCGGCTGCAATTCTCTTTGCGAACGACCATGGATGGCGGATCAGCATGCGAAGCCTTCCTGTAGATGTCGATGTAGCTGCGATAACTGCGGAGTTTGGCGGCGGTGGTCATCCGCGTGCCGCCGGTGTCCAAATCGAAGGAGGAGAGGCTGAAAAGCAGCACTTCCTCTCCCGCGTGGCCGAGCTTATTGCTGAACCTCGGGTAGAGTAGGATGAGCCAAGGGTTCCACCACGCTGCGCTTGTCCTTCGCGTCCGAGAAACTGAAATAATGAACACGGACCGAGTGGATGCGGTATGGGGGCAAGGCTCCCTTTATCGCGGTCGGCTCCCCTGATGGTAAAGAGGAAAACGCGCGGCCTGTATCACGGATATCTCGTGATCGACAAACCGGCCGGTTGGACGAGCCATCAAGTCGTGGGAAACGTCCGTCGCATATTGAGTGAGCGCCGGGTAGGCCATGCGGGAACACTCGATCCAGCTGCTGTGGGCGTCTTACCCATCGCGGTTGGGCTTGCAACGCGAACAGTCGAGTATCTGTCCGGAGCCTCCAAGGCCTATATAGCCGATGTCACATTCGGGGTAACTACAGATTCCGCTGATGTAGACGGTGTCGTCACGTCAGTTGGAGATACAAGCCGTCTGCAAGAATTCGATATCGTGCAGGTGCTTGAATCATTCTTTGGCGATCAGTTCCAGGTGCCCCCGGCGTACTCCGCGATCAAGGTGAATGGAGAACGTCTATACGAACTCGCGCGCCGTGGAGAGTCGGTGGAGTTGGAGCCGCGTCCTATCAGAATCCACCAAATCTCGCTGGACGTGTGGGAACCACCGACCGCACGGATTTCGGTGGATTGCTCGAAGGGGACATACATAAGGTCGCTGGCTCGCGACATTGGAGAGCGGGTGGGCACTGGTGCCTATATGTCGAACCTCGTCCGTGTACGCACAGGTCCGTTCTCACTTTCAGACGCGGTCACCATTCCTGAGCTCGAAGCATTGATAACAACCGAGCAATGGGACACCATCGCGTTTCACCCGGATACGGTGCTTCAGGACTGGCCGACCGTTGTGCTTGATGTTCATGCCGCCACCGAATGGCGCCACGGAAAACCCGTGGAGCTCGAAGGCGTGGCGGGTGGCCTTCGTTTGTACGATAGCGCCGGAGAGTGGATTGGTGTGGGGCAGGGAAATGAATCGGGGAGCCACATCCTTCCGACAAAAGTGGTGACGGACGTGATGGAAGAGTAAAGAGCGTGGCTGAAAGGGTATTCGCAAGCTTCAGTGATGTCACGGCGTCGCCGACCGTAGCAACCATAGGCGCCTTTGACGGCGTCCATCGCGGCCATCAGCATCTGTTGCGTCTGGCGCGTGAGGGAGCAAAGGAGCATGAATCACGACTGCTCGTCCTAACCTTCGAGCCGTTGCCGATCCAGGTTCTTCGCCCCGAAACCTTTGCCGGTCGTGTGCTCACCAAGGAACGGCGCCGGGGTTTGCTGTTCCGATATGGGGCGGATCTGGTTGTTGAGTTGCCTTTTACGCTTGAGATGTCCAGGATGTGCGCCGAGGAGTTTGTGGCGCAGTTGTTCGCGGTCGGTCCTGTTCGCCAGATATGGGTGGGAAGCGACTTTGCTCTCGGGCACAAGAGAAGCGGCACTCCCGCGCGCCTCGCCGAAATTGCCGCCCCGTCTGGGACGACCGTGCGCGCCGTTCCCAGAGTCGATTACAAGGGGCAGGAGGTGAGCAGCACACGGATCCGCAACCTGATTCTGCAAGGACGGCCAGACGATGCATCGTTCATCCTGGGACACCGTTTCCAGGTCCGTGGAGAGGTAGTTCGAGGCGCGCAAGTTGGGCGCACTATCGGCTTCCCCACGGCGAATGTGGTACCTCCGGAGGATCTCGTGCCGCTCCAGGACGGCATATATGCAACGTTCGCGCGTATCCTAGATAATGACGCCATCTTCGAGGCAATGACCTACATCGGCACTCGCCCTGCCGTCAACACCGGTGATCGAATGATCGAGACTCACCTTTTCGGTTTTGATGGAGATCTCTACGGCCGGACGCTCGAAACCGAATTTGTTCGCCGCCTGCGGCCTGACGCCAATTTTCGCAGTGTGGACGCACTCAAGGCCCAACTGGCACGGGACGAAGAGCACGCGAGAGAGGTGCTCACATCACGCCGGCCGGGAGAGGTCGAAGACAGTTAAACCGTTGAAATACCGGGGACATTTACAGTACACTTGAGCGGTGTTGCCGGTGGCTGGGCGTCGGGCGTAATGGCCGACGATTTTCCATGCCCCGCGCACCGTCATACGTGTTCAGGAGGATAGCCATTTCCAGACCAGTACAAACGCGCGTCAACGAGCGAATTCGTATACGCGAGGTGCGGCTCATTGACGATGAGGGCCAGCAGATCGGGATCATCCCCACGCGGGAAGCCCTAGATATGGCTCGTGAGCGAGGACTAGACCTCGTTGAGGTTGCGCCAAACGCATCGCCGCCAGTTTGTCGCCTGATGGATTATGGGAAGTACAAGTACGAGCAGAGCCGTAAAGAGCGTGATTCCCGTCGTTCCCAGCACGTCATCAAGGTGAAAGAGGTCCGGATCGAGCCAAAAATTGGCGGTCATGACCTTGAAACCAAGGGCCGGCAGGCCGCCAAGTTTCTTGATGCCGGCGATAAGGTGAAATTGACGGTTCTATTTCGAGGCCGTTCGATCACTCATCCCGAGTTAGGCAAAGATCTTCTCGAGCGCCTGGCTGAACAGCTGAAGGACCACGGGGTGATCGAACAGTCCGCGCGCATGGAAGGACGAACCATGACGATGCATATGGCGCCGTCCCGCCAACGAGCGGAATCGTCCGATAGAGAGGAACAACGTGAGCAAGCAGGGTAAGCTGAAAACGCATAAGGGCGCCAAGCGCCGGTTCAAGGTTACGGCCACTGGCAAGATCATGCACGCCAAGGGCATGAAGAGCCACAACCGCCGCAAGAAGTCCGCGCGCGTCAAGCGTCAATTTGACCGAATGCTGGTAATGAACGACGCCTCGGTGAAGCGCGTCAAGCGTCTCATCCCGAATGGCATTAGCTAGACCATAGCGTAATGAATGAATGAATGAGGTAGTTGAAATATGGCAAGAGTAAAGCGCGGCGTCGCGGCTCACCGCCGCCATCGTAGTGTTCTCAAGCAGGTGAAGGGGCATCGCGGCACGCGAAACCGCCTTTACAAGCGCGCGCATGAATCCCTTATGCACGCTCTCCAGTATGCCTATCGTGACCGTCGGAACCGCAAGCGAGCGATGCGCCGGTTGTGGATTCAGCGGATCAATGCGGCCAGCCGTTTGAATGGTATGCCCTACAGCCATCTTGTCCACGGTCTCACCCTCGCCGGCGTCGAGGTCGACCGAAAGATCCTGGCCGATCTCGCGGTTCGCGACGAGGAGGGCTTTGCCGCGGTCGTTCAGGTTGCAAAGAGTTCCCTGCCATCCGCCCAAGCCTGATGCGGTAGCATCCGGATGAGCTGCATTCATTCCACCGGAGATGTGATCGCCAGCAACTCCAATCCAGGTATCAAGCTGATTCGCTCGCTCCAGCGCCGGAAAATCCGGCTGCAGGAGCGAGCGTTCATCGTTGAAGGCGTCCGTGCGGTCCGGGACGTAATCCATGCGGAAATGATTCCCCGAGTCGTGTACCTTCGTGATGACTTCGATCTGGATCTGGTGCCGCATCTCCTTGACGACGTTCCGCTCCGCCGGGTAATCGCGCCTGTGTTCGATTCATTGACAGATGTGCCGCACCCACAAGGAATCCTGGCTGTTGTTCCAATGCCGGCTGAATCGAATCTGCCCGAGGCTTCCAGTGGTCGCGCTCCTCTCCTGTTGATTGTTGATGCGGTTCGAGACCCCGGCAATCTCGGAACCCTCTTGCGCTCAGCTGCCGGTGCAGGGGCTGACCACGTTGTGATTACTCCGGAAACGGTGGATCCTTACCACCCCCGTGCGGTGCGTGCAGCTATGGGAGCGCATGTCCGGGTGGCACTGTCTCACCGGGACTGGGATGAATTGGCAACGAGCCTTAAGCGATACGACGTGGTGGCCCTGGCCGACGCTTCCGGCGAGACGGAATATGATCGGCTTTCTTGGCTTAGGTCTGCAGCACTCATTGTTGGTAGCGAGGCGTTTGGGCCGACGGCCTCCGCCCGCCGCTGTGCAACGACGCGGGTGGCCATTCCGTTGGCAGGGGGCGTTGAAAGCCTTAATGCCGGCGTGGCAGGATCATTGCTACTATTTGAGGCAGCACGTCAGCGTCGCGCGAATGATGCATTGGAATA
This sequence comes from Thermomicrobiales bacterium, assembly GCA_035936075.1. Classification (GTDB taxonomy): domain Bacteria; phylum Chloroflexota; class Chloroflexia; order Thermomicrobiales; family UBA6265; genus UBA6265. The sequence goes on along the minus strand of DASYWM010000168.1, from coordinate 1,537 downwards.
GCTCTCGCGTGGCCGAGATTTGGCATGGATGCGGGCTTTTGGAGTATGCTGACGCAGCGTCGATAGCTATTCGGAACGTAGATTCGTGATCACACCATCCTGAGGTTCACTTGAGAGGACACTTGGGTAGAGGAGACATACCGTGCGCAAGCAAGATCTGGTTCGTGCCGTTGCCGAAGCGACTCAGCAGAATGAAGGTTCAAGCTCAAAGGCTGTGAACGCTGTCTTCTCGGCCATCGAGGACGCGTTGTCCAGCGGCGATGAGGTGACGATCAGCGGTTTCGGCTCCTTCAAGGTCGTCGAGCGTGCTGCTCGGCAGGGTCGTAATCCGCAAACCGGCGAGGAGATGACGATCAAGGCTCGCAAGAGCCCGGTCTTTCGTCCAGGAACTCAGCTTAAGCGCGCGGTCGAGTAGATCCGCCAGTTGGTCCAAATCTACGAGGCTCGGGTCGATCACCGATCCGGGCCTCGTTCGTTCTAAAGTAGAGACGCTATGTGCCTGCGTGCGCCTCAGACACAAACTCGTGAGTTGCCGCAACTCGTCGATAGATTTCACCCGAGAGGTCGTGCTCCACAGCCCGCTTGCAGACTCCGACAGCGTTTTCAAACGCCATCTCGCTTGACCGTCCGTGACAGATGACGACGGTGCCATCTACTCCGAGAAGCGGAGCGCCTCCGATCGCTGCATAGTCAAGCTTGCCACTAACCTGGCGAAAGGCCGGTTTGAGCACAAGGGCTGCCAGTTTCCTGGGAAGGGTGGAGGTAATTTCCTCACGTACGAGGTGCATCAGCATGGATGCGGTGCCTTCGATCGTCTTCAGGACGACGTTCCCGGTGAAACCATCCATCACAAAGACATCGACAGTGCCGGAGGCGATGTCTTTGCCCTCGACATTACCAACAAAATTGAGCCCTTCAGTGGCCCTGAGGAGGGGATGAACCTGCTGCACTAGTGCGTTACCCTTGCTGGCCTCCTCACCGTTGCTCACAAGGCCGATGGTCGGGTTCAGGACACCCATCACCGCCTGCGCGTACACTTGGCCCATCACGGCGAATTGCACCATGTTGTTCGGCTTCGGGTCTGTTACTGCCCCGAGATCCACAATCAATGAATATGTGCCTTTGGCGTTCGGGATGCCCGAGGTAATGGCGGGTCTCTCAATACCCTTGATCCGGCCAAGGATCATCAGCGAGGCCGCCATGACGGCGCCGCTGTTACCGGCTGAAAGCATGGCATTGGCTCGGCTCTCCTTAAGGAGGCGCAGGGCAACATTGATCGAACTATCCGTCTTGCGGCGGACCGCCTGTGCAGGGTGATCGTCCATGTCGATGGTTTGGGTGGCGTCTACAATCTCAACATCGATTCCCGACGTATCGTCCCCGGCAAGGCTGTTCTCCAACTCCTGCTTCCGCCCCACGAGGAGCAGGGAAATGCCGTGGCGCCGGGCTCCTGCAAGTACCCCCGGCACCACCACGGACGGTCCGTGATCGCCTCCCATCGCGTCGATCGCGATACGCATGCTTATCCCCTTGCCGG
>DASYWM010000167.1:0-16213 GCA_035936075.1 Thermomicrobiales bacterium | reverse complement strand
TCATCTCGATCCCGATGCTTGGAAAGGTCGACTCGCTCAACGCCGCGACAGCGGGGTCAATTGTCCTCTACGACCTCTTGCGACGGAGCACGAACCAGGATTAGCGGGGTGTCGGGGCTTCATTTGCGATTCCCATGGAGTTGTGCCGGACGTTCACCCGGTGGCCGACTCGCTTGCGGTCTCCCGTCTGAGCGGCCCGTTCACATGGGAGCACATCTGTAAACAGGCTACCGCGACGCGTCTGCTCAGACGCGTCACGGTAGCCTGTTTACAGATGTGCTCCCATGTGAACGGGCCGCTCACACGGGAGACCGCAAGCGAGTCGGCCACCGGGTGAACGTCGGGCACAACTCCATGGGAATCGCAAATGAAGCCCCGACACACCGCTAATCCTGGTTCGTGCTCCGTCGCAAGAGGTCGTAGAGGACAATTGACCCCGCTGTCGCGGCGTTGAGTGAGTCGACCTTTCCTAGCATCGGGATCGAGATAACCACCTGGCAGCGCTTGCGGACGATGGGGGAAAGACCGCTGCCCTCCGCGCCGAGCACCAGCGCAACGGGAGTCGGAATATCGACATCGAAGAGGCTGTTTGATTCTTCGTCCTCATCGAGGCCAACAATCCAGCGGCCCGAATCTTCCAGCTTGTCGAGCGCGCGGGCGAGGTTCGGCGTTTGTGCGACCAGGAGGTGCTCGATCGCGCCCGCCGAGGAATTCACCACTGCCGGCGTAACGCTCACAGAGCGGTCCTGGGGGAGGACGATACCCGCAACTCCTGACGCATCGGCAGCCCGCATCAAGGTCCCGAAGTTCTGCGGATCGTTGAGATGATCCATGATCACCACGGTGCCCTCGCGCTCGATGACATCCTCAAGATCGACATAGGGATACTCGGCGGCGTCCAGCGCGATCCCCTGGTGATTTCCGCCATGCGCGAGGTCGTCCAACAGCATGCGGGGGACGCGCTCGACCAGGACCTCCTGTTCTTGCGCCAGTTGTATGATTTCCTCGACGCGCTCGTCTTCCCGGACACCCTCAGCAATGAAGAGCCGTTTCGAGGTGCGGCGCCCTGCGCGTAACGACTCGCGTACGGCGTTGCGCCCGTACAGCAGATCGTCCTTGATGAAGATCCCGGCGGCAGCTGCCTTGGTCGGGCGGGCGGGACGTGACCCTCGCTGATTCTGGGTCGCGTCGTCTCGAACCGGTCGCTGCGGCGGCCTGCCCTGTCGAGGTCCAGAGCCCGAGCGCTGTGGACGGGTTCCCTCACGCCGCCCGCTATCCGGCCCTCCTGGACGGCCAGTGCCTCGGCTATCCGTGCCTTTACGACGATTTCCAGGTTGTCCCTTGCTTGGTGTCTTCAAGTGTTACTCCCAGCCGCGCCAGTTCGTCCCGGATCTGGTCGGCGATGGCGAATTGCTTTGCCGCCCGCAAATCCTTGCGGACCTGCATCAGTAGTTCGATGAAGGGCTCGGCAGCGATGAAGTCGCTTGTATCCGGGGTAGTCAGATCTAGGCCAAGGATATTGGCGAGTTTTAGCAGCATCGTGTGTGCGTCTAGTACGGACGTTATTAGCGTCTCCGCTGCACGCGCACGATTCACGGCTCGTCCTAGATCGAAGAGCGAGGCGACCGCGATGGGCGTATCGAAGTCGTTCAACATCGCACTGTGGAACGTTTCCTCGGCCCTCTCAACCACTCGATCAAGTTCTGTATCTCGGTGATAGTTCGGGTCCTCGTCAGCCACTACTAGGATGGACCGATCAATTGGACGGGCGGCAATGCGAAGACGGTCCAGCCCGTTGCTGGCCGCCTCCAGGCCCTCATCCGTATACGTTAACGGCGCCCTGTAGTGAGATGAAAGGACCTGCAGCCTGAAGGCCATAGATCGGCCGCGATCCACCAGGTCCTTGAGGCGCACGATGTTGCCGAGCGACTTCGACATCTTCTCGGATCCGAACTGGAGAAGGCCGTTATGCATCCAGTATCGCGCGAATGGCTCAATACCGGTGAACGCTTCGGACTGGGCGATCTCGTTCTCGTGGTGGGGGAAGATCAGGTCGGCCCCACCGCCGTGAATGTCCAGCTGCCGTCCGAGATGATGCATGCACATCGCCGAGCACTCGATGTGCCACCCCGGCCTGCCGTCGCTCCATGGACTTTCCCAAGTGGGCTCACCCGGTTTGCCGGCCTTCCAGAGCGCGAAATCAAGAGGGTCGCTCTTGAGCTCACCAGCGGCAATGCGGGCGCCGATCAGCAGCTCATCGACGTTCCGATGCGATAGTTTCCCGTACTGGGGGAATGAGCGGACCTTGTAGTAGACATCGCCGCCTGCTTCGTACCCGTGTCCCCTGTCAATCAAGCCCTGGATCATCTCGATGATCTGCGGCATCTCCCGGGTTGCGCGCGGGTTGATCGTCGCCGGAAGGATGTTGAACGCCGACATCTCGCTGTCCCAGGCAGCGATCATCGATTCGGTAAGATCGAACGGGTCGATGCCCTCCGCATTGGCCCGGTTGATAATTTTGTCGTCGATATCGGTAAAGTTTTGGGCGTACGTGACGTCATAGCCAAGGTACATCAGATACCGGCGGATAACATCGAAGGTGATGGACGACATACCGTGACCGATGTGCGCGTGGTCATATACCGTCACACCGCAGATATACATACTGACCTTACCGGGCTCAAGTGTCTCGAAGGGCTCTACTTCGCGAGTGAGTGTGTTGTAGACCTTGAGACCGGTGGTGACATGGCTTCCGGGTTGCTGACTCATGGACTGTCTCCATCGACGCTGGGAGGGGTGTGATCAGGTGTCCACCGGGACATGGGACCTTTGGGAAAGTCCCGAAGCACGGACCGGAGGACACGATGGAGTCGGGGTGCGCTGGCGTTGATCTCAGCGACACCCCTGAGGACAGTCGCTATCGGCGCGCATTGCTCCACACCCTGACGGACAAGCAGCCACTTCGGCCGGGGTATCTGCTTCGATGGGCGTAGAGATGCACAGGGCGAACATCGGGAATTGCTAATCCTTTGCGCAGGCAGTAGCGGGCTCGGGTGCTTTGGTGCTCTTGTTCGAGGTCGTCTCCGTTTTGGAGTCCGATTTCGAGTCCGTCTTCTCCGGTTTGGCTGTCTTGTTCTCGCCGTCGGCAGGTTTTCCACCGTTGCGGCTGTCGGTTATGTACCAGCCCGACCCCTTGAAGACGATCCCGGCAGGGTGAATGACCCGACGAACCGGCTTGCCGCACTCTACGCACTCTGTCAGCGCGTTTTCCGAGAACGACTGATACACCTCAAACTCATGCGGGCATTCCTTGCCGCGGTAGGCGTACGTGGGCATCTACCCTCAACTCCTCTGAAACCAATGAAAGGGAAGACGAGACGGCCCCGAGGGCCACGGTTAGCAGTGTATCCTTCTTTCCCGAAATCGCGCAAAAGAGCCGCAGGGAGGGATCGATGTCTTCACCCTACATCAACGGCGTGCATGTCCTCCCAATTGCTTCCTGCCCGCACATCAGCCACCACCGGAACATCGAGCGCGAACGCGTTCTCCATGGTGCCTTTCACAACCCCTGCGATCTCCTCCACCCGGGATTTGTCAATCTCCAGCACCAGCTCGTCATGGACCTGGAGAACCATTGAAGCGGGAAGGCCGCGTTGTCGGATCGCCTGGTCGAGCTGAATCATCGCCAACTTGATAATGTCGGCCTGCGTCCCCTGGATCGGCATATTCATCGCCATGCGAGCAGCGCCCTGCCGACGGGCGCCGTTGGTCGCGTTGAGATCAGGCAGGTAGCGACGACGTCCGGAAAGTGTCTCTACGTACCCGTGAACCCTTCCAAAATCGATGATCTTGTCGAAGAACTCCTTCACCTTTGGAAGACGCTCCCAGTAACGATCGATGAACTCCTGCGCCTCACCGCGTGGCATGCCAGTATCGCGAGAGAGACCAAAGGCCTGCATTCCGTAGAGGATGCCGAAGTTGACCGTCTTTGCTATTCGGCGCTGGTCGGACGTCACGTTCTCAGGACTGATTCCGTTGACCAGCGCCGCTGTGGCTCGATGAATGTCCTCGCCCTGGCGGAATGCCGTAACCAGCGCAGGATCTCCGGACATGTGGGCGAGGATCCTCAGCTCCATCTGGGAGTAATCGGCGGCAAGGAGAGTCGCGTCATCGTAGATGCGGTACTCGGGACGATGGTCGGCAACAAAGGCGCGCCGGACGCGGCGGCCGATCTCGGTCCGGATCGGGATGTTTTGCAGGTTTGGATTGTTGGAGGAGAGCCGTCCCGTCGCTGCCACGGTCTGGTTGTAGGACGTATGCACCCGGCCGTCCACAGGATGGACATACGTGGGAAGCGCGTCGACATAGGTGGACTTGAGCTTGGCCAGCATCCGGTGCTCGAGGACGAGGGGGACGATGGGGTGCCGGTCGCTGATCCCCTCCAGAACCTCTGAATCGACAGAATATCCGGTCTTCGTCTTCCGGCCCGCTGGAAGCGCCAGTTCTTCAAAGAGGAGCATCGCCATCTGCTTGTTCGATGCGACGCTGATCGGCCGGCCTGCGAGCGCGTCGACCTCGGCGTCGATGGCGTCAATCCTCTGACCGAGCTCGGCGGAGAATTCTGTGAGCGCGTCGTGGTCTATTGCGACTCCAATGCGCTCCATGTCGATGAGGATGGTGGCCAGGGGCAACTCGATGTCATAGAGCAGACCTAACTGTTTTCGTCCTTCCAGATCTGCGCGGAGAGGAGCCACGAGTCCAAAGGTGCACTCCACGTCCGCGCAGGCATAGGGGGCCGCCTTCAAGAAGTCGACTTCGGCCATCGTCACCTGGTTCTTGCCGGAACCGATGAGCTCGGTGATCTCCGTCTGTTGGATCCCAAGGCGATTGAAGGAGAGATCCTTGAGCCGGATGGACGTTTCGCCGAGCAAGTAGGCCGCGATCATCGTGTCGAAGGTGATCGGATGCCCGGTGTACCCCTGGCGTAGCAACACGTGGTAGTCGTACTTGCCGTGATGGGTATAGACGTTCACCGCATCGCTGGCGATCGCCGGGTCAAGCGCGGAGCGGACCAGATCGGCGCTGAGCTGGTCGCCGATTTTGTGGCCCACCGGTACGTAGAACGATCGGGTGGGTGACGTTGCGATGGCGATGCCGACGAGATCAGCGCTGAAAGGGTCGGTGCCTGTCGTCTCGACATCAAGGGCGATTTCACCGCTCTTCTCAATCTCCCGGATCATCGCGGTGAGCTGCTCTTCTGTCAGGACGACCGTCTGTTCCGAGGGCTCCTCTGAGATCTCCGTCGCGCCATTCTGGGAGACAACAGTCTTTTCCTCGACCAGCGCCGGGAGCTTGGAGAGGAGCGAGCGGAACTCGAGGGTCCGGAAGAGGTTCGTGATGGCTTCGCGGTCGAACTCGTGTACACGAGCCTTGCTCAGGTCAAGATCAAGTTCGACGTCTCGCACGATGGTTGCAAGCGCCTTGCTCTCCCTGGCCTGCTCGATATTCTCAGCCAGCGCGTTGCGCGCCCGGGTCGGACCAACATCTTCCAGATGCGCGATGATCTCCTCAAGGGGTCCAAACTGGGCGATCAGCTTCTTGGCGGTCTTGTCACCGATGCCAGGAACACCGGGGATGTTGTCGGACGTATCTCCGACGAGCGCCTTATAATCCGGGACATATTCGGGCCCGAACCCGTACCGCTCAAAGACCGCTTCAGGCCCGAATTCGCGGAACTCCCCGAACCGACGCGCACCGGGCAGGACCACGAGGATATTGTCGTCGACAAGTTGCAGAAGGTCGGAATCGCCCGTGATGATGATGACCTGGTGACCCTGGTCCGCCAGTTCGCGGGAGAGAGTTCCGATGACGTCGTCCGCCTCGTACATCTCCTTCTGCTGGACGGGGATGCCGAGGGCGTCGATCAACTCCCGGACGCGGCTGATTTGTGACTTCAGGTCCTCGGGCATCTCGGAGCGGGTGCCCTTGTAGTCGGCGTAGAGCTCATGGCGAAAGGTCTTGCCGCTTTCAAGGGCGATAACGGCATACTCGGGGTTCCGCTGGCGGAGAACGTCCAGCAGCATCGATGCGAACCCGTACACCGCGTTCGTCTGCTCTCCATCCCCGGTCGTCAATGTGGGAGGAAGGGCGAAGTAGGCACGGAAGATCAAGCCGTACCCGTCCACCAGAACAATCGTCCCCTTGTCTTTCGAAATCTCGGCATGAGCCATCAGTGTCGTGCTCCCAGACATGTGCGAAACCGTCAGGCTTGAAGTATAGGGTCGATGGTTTGATCGGTGGCCGGGGAGAGGAAAGGACTCCGGTATACTTTGCGGGACACTGCGCGGAGGCATCCCCGCCACCATGCGTCAATCTCGCCCGTTTCTGCCAGGAGCCTTCCCTGTTCATGGATTCTTCGACCGTTCGCCATCTGGTAGAGACGACGACCGACAATGTAGAGCGTGTGATCATCGGCAAACGCCGCGAGGTGGAGCTGGTGATGGTTGCCCTGCTGTGCCGCGGACATGTGCTAATCGAGGACGTGCCGGGCGTTGGCAAGACGGTGCTGACCAAAGCGATTGCCCGGAGTATTGGCAGCAGCTTCAAGCGCATCCAGTTCACTCCAGACCTGCTGCCGAGCGATGTGACGGGGGTCAACGTCTTCAACCAGCAGCGCGGCACGTTCGAGTTTCGGCCCGGACCGGTGGTTGCCCAGATGGTGCTCGCCGATGAGATCAACCGAGCGACGCCCAAGACCCAGGCCGCGATGCTGGAAGCGATGGAAGAGGCCCAGATCTCGGTCGATGGCGTGACCCACCACCTTCCGTCGCCCTTTATCGTCCTCGCAACCGAAAACCCTATCGATTATGAAGGGACGTTTCCCCTTCCCGAGGCCCAACTGGATCGATTCCTTCTCCGGCTCGCGCTTGGGTATCCGAGCCGCGCGGGGGAACTGGAGATGCTGGATCGCCAGCACCTGCGCCACCCCCTTGAGGGCCTGAACCAAGTGATCTCCGTTGACGACCTGGTGAGGGCGCAGGAAGCGGTCAAGGCGGTTCACGTTTCCACAGCGGTCCGTGAATATATCGTCGCGCTCGTTGAGTCGACCCGACACCATAACGATGTGTTCCTTGGGGCAAGTCCTCGCGGATCGATCGCGCTGTTCAACGCGACACGAGCGTGGGCGGCGATCCGCGGCCGCGAGTTCGTGCTGCCTGACGATGTCAAATTGCTGGCGGAGCCCACGTTGGCCCATCGGATCATCATTGGGCCGCCGGCACGCATGCGAGGCATCGATAGCCGGGTGGTTGTTCACGACCTCCTGAACAGCATTCCGGTCCCGCAGGTCGGACGCCAGGCGATGGCTCCCGCGCAGCCGCTCACCAGAGTCTGACCCTCCTTGAACGCCTTTAAGCTCGTACTCCTGATCGCCGTGCTGGTCGCCATCGCGATCGTCTACAACTGGTCGATGCTCGACAACCTCATCATCGCGCTGGTGGCCCTGCTGGTTGTCGCCTGGCTCTGGAGCCGTGGCAGCCTGAACCGCCTCGGGCTGCGACGGACATTGACTTCCGACAGGATTCGGGCAGGAGAGGTCATCGAAGAAGAGCTCGAGCTGACGAATCATTCGTGGATGCCGCACCTCTGGATCGAAGTCCAGGACCATTCCACGCTGCCCGACCATCACGCGGGGTCGGTTGTGAGTGTGGGGGGAAGGGCTACAAGCACATGGCGAAGCCAAACGAGAGTGCTCCGCCGGGGCGTCTACCGACTGGGTCCATTCACTCTCCATGGAGGAGATCCGTTTGGCATCTTCGAGAAGCGGCGGTTGATTCCGGTGTCCCACGAACTCGTCGTCTATCCGGCGCCGATCGATGTCTCCTCGATCCCGCTGCCTGTAGCCGGCATGTCAGGAGGAACGGTCCGCCAGGGGAATATTGCGCTTTCCTCGCCAACGATCGCCGGTGTTCGCGAATACGCCCCTGGCGATCCCCTGAATCACGTCTCGTGGTCCGCAACGGCACGCCGTGGCGTCGTGATGGTAAAGGAGTTCGAGCCTGACCCGACGGCTGACCTATGGCTTGTCCTTGACCTCAGCGAGCGAGGACAATTCAATCTCGAGGGACGGCCGACGCACGGGCGCCCGGGAGCGCTGGCTGAATCACTTCTTGACACCACGGCTGAGTACATCGTGTCCATAGGCGGATCTCTCGCGGAAAAGGCACTCGCCGAAGGCAGAAAGGTCGGAATTGTCATCAACCGCTCAATGCCGATCCGGCTGGATGCCGATAATTCCCAGCGACAATGGTTCCGTGTCTTCGAGATGCTTGCGTCGGCGACGGCGTTCGGAAATCGCTCCCTCGCCGAGGCGCTTGCCGTGGATGCACGCCGATTTTCGAGCGCCAAAGGTTTGGTGGTGGTGACATCGGACCCCGAAACTGACTGGGCACCAGCTGCGCGAGCGCTTGCCGAGCGCCGGGTCAGCGTTTCTGCCGTTGTTGTCGATGCTGGGGGAGAAGGGGATGACAGCGTCACTCCGCTTATCGAGGCGTTGGCCGCAGCCCGAGTTGGCGTTACCCGCTTCCCGACGCATACGGCCAAGGCTCACCACGTGGAGCCGTTTCACGTGCATGCGACGTAGATACAATTGATGAACCGATCAAGCCCTACCACTGCAATCAATATGCAAGAGCCCTCGCGTTCCGCTCAATCTTCACGCCTCTCACTCTGGTTCCCCGAGGGCGCGATCGTGCCGGTTCTGTTGCTCGTACTTATTGCTATCGCGTCCTTCAGCGTCCAGTTTGGCGGATGGTCCAGCCTCGTTATACCGGTGGGGGTCCTGGGGGTAGTCGCCGGTGTGTTTGGTTTGGTCATTGCGAAGGCGAGGGTGGCTGATTCCATCGCCCATATGGGTGGCCTGGTGATTGGTGTAGGAGTCGTGTTCACGCTACTCCTCTTCGAGGCGAATTCGCTCGGGGAGGGATGGCGGGACAGGGTCCGACCGCTAGGTACCTTCCTCATCGACTGGTATTTGGGCCGGCGCTCGTCGGCAGAGCACGAAGATCTCCTGATCTCGATGCTGATGGGTCTTATCGTCTGGCTCGTCGGTTACCTGTCCGCGTGGGTCCTGTTCAGGAGAGGCTGGCTGATGGCCGCGGTCCTTCTGCCGGGACTCCTCGCTACCGTCAACCTGGGCTATGCCGAGAACGCTCGCGCATGGTTGCTTGGAGCCATGCTGGCTGTTGCGATTCCTCTTGGAGCGCGGTATCACCTCTATCAGCGTCAGCAGATCTGGACGAATTACCGAATGCCGTCCCCTTTGGGGCTCGGCAGACGGATCGTGCTGACCAGCATGCTCGCTGCCGTGCTTATCACCGGTTTGAGCTGGCAGGCACCATCCACATGGTCGCAAAGCAACGTCCAGCCCTTCTTCGAAAAACTCACCGAACGAGTGACGGCGACGCAGGATCGCGCCTCAGATTGGCTCGACCATGCGGCTGCAACAGGTGAACGCGTCCAGGATGCTGGCTCATATACCGCGTTCGATGATGCTTTCTCGGTCGGCGGTCCGCTCGACCTGAGTGACCGAGAGGAAATCCTCGTCAGAGCCGATGTTGCCCAGGCGCCCTATCTCACGGCTCACAGCTATGACGTGTATACGGGGCAGGGATGGGCCTCCGGTATCGACGACAGTTTTGCGCGAACCGGTCCTGACGGGGAGCGCTACTCACCGGAGTTGCTGTTTCGTGAGGGGCAGAGTGTTGTCCTCTCACCGAATGTGACAACCGATCGTGTTGCCCAGACCATTGGGGTTACGCCCCTTGGTGGTGAATCGGGCGTTATCTTTTCAATCGATACCTACCAGTCCGCTTCGATTCCTGCCGTTGTCCGGATGTCCTGGCGGCAGCTGGATGATGAAGCGTTTGCTGTCAGCGCCGAGTCGCTGACGTCCCTACCGCCGGATATTCAACTCATCAGCAGTTACCTGACTGGTGCACAGCTCACGGGACCGCTCGGGGAGCACGGACCGCAGGCAGTCGACCCCGAGCAGCAAGCAAGGATCGACGCCGAGTTGGAGAGCCTGCGCGGACGCATGGTTTCGGTCCGATGGGAAGCCGATGCCGAGGGCGGGGTTCAGACGCTCTATGTCTCTGGCCAGCTTCCCGTTTATGACGATGTGGAAGCGGCCTTTCCGCGTAACGCCGCCGATTCTGGTGTTTCCGGCTCATACCAGGTGACCGGTCTCACGAGCGCAGCCGACGACCAGGACCTGTCAAATGCAGGCACCAGTTATCCGGCCTGGGTCACAGATCGCTACCTTCAGCTGGGCGACACGGTGACGCCCCGTACAATCGAGCTCGCGCTGGACATCGCAGGCGGGGCGGCAAACCCATACGAACAGGCGGTTTTGGTCGAACAATGGCTGCGATCCAACATCGCCTATGACGATCGCGTGGCCGCTCCACCAGATGATGCGGATGTCGTCGACTACACGCTTTTCGAGCTCGGCCGCGGGTACTGCGAGCACTTCTCTTCTTCCATGACGGTGATGATGCGGGCGCTCGGTGTGCCGGCCCGGACTGTCGTCGGCTATTACCCCGGTGAATATGACGAGGCGAGGGGAGGATTCCTCTACCGCCAGCTGAACGCCCATGCCTGGACGGAAGTTTTCTTCCCGGCATACGGCTGGATTCCGTTCGAACCAACAGCCAACCGGCCCCTTTCCGAGCGTGAGATGCAGGAGTCGGAAGCAGCAGCGTCGCCGGAGGCGACGGAAGTTCTTCCGGAAAGCACCCCCGCAGATGAACAGGTCCAATCGGAGAGCACGCCAGCCGTCGAGCCGCCGACCTTAGAAAACCTGGGTCCACCGATGATGACGACCGTTGACGAGGACGGAGGAGTGCCGGACTGGGTTCTGCCGGTCGGAGCCGGCTCGGTGATGCTCGCGGTCGTTGCGGGAGGGGCGTGGCTCAGATGGCACTGGAAGCTTCGGGGTCTGCCCCAGAGCTCCGCGCTCTTCTCGAAGCTGGTCCGGGTTGGCCGATTGGGTGGAGTAAAGCCGTCCCCAACCATGACACCACGGGAATATGCGGCAAACTTCTCCGAGTCACTTCCCCTCGCCGGGTCTTCCGCGCGGCGGATCGTCCAAGTCTACGAGCTCGACCAGTATGGCTCGGCTGAAGTAGATGCAGGACGGCTGGCTGCTGCAGGTGAGGCATGGCGCCAGGTACGATCCCAGGTACCACGCCTGCTGCTCCGGCGGCGGCGACAAGGATAGAGTCGGGGCTTCCCCACAAAACGGAGAGTACGGATGTCAGGTCGGGTTCTCGTTGCCGGCGCTATCAACACGGATCTCGTCGCGACCGTCCATCGTGCTCCCGAGGCGGGGGAGACGATCACCGGTCGTTCATTCGCTATCCATAGCGGCGGCAAGGGCGCGAACCAGGCAGTTGCCGTAGCCCGATCCCGTGCATCCGCCGTCATGCTCGGGGGAGTCGGTCGAGATGATTTCGGTTCAGCCCGAAAGGCGGATTTGGCCGCTGACCAGATCGACACCTCGTGGATCGCGACGATCGACTATGCATCGTCCGGAGTAGCGCTGATCACCGTCGAGTCATCCGGAGAAAATCGCATTGCGTATATCCCGGGAGCGACTGCGAAGGTCTCTCCCGACCACTGCGCCGATACACTTAATGCCATTGAACCCTCGCTGATACTTTCGACCAACGAGCTCTCTCCCGAATGTCACAGGGTTCTCTTCACCTGGGCTCGTGGACGGGACGTGCGGGTGATCTTCAATGCCGCTCCCTACTCCGATGACGTAGTCGAATTGCTTCCTCTCATCGATGTCCTGATCGTGAACGAGGGCGAGGCATCCGCGCTGCAGGGCGGAGCGCCGGATGGGATGAGCCCTCAAGAGCTCGCAGCGGGCCTCAGGTCGATCGGAGCAACCGATGTGGTCATTACGCTCGGGGCGGGCGGCTCTTTTGCCGTAAGCGACGATGAACCATTGACCGTGCCGGGTTACCGGGTCGACGTGGTCGACACAACGGGCGCCGGAGACACGTTCTGTGGAGCACTTGCTTCCCGGATGCTGGAGGGAGCGACGTTGCCGGAGGCAGTCCGGTATGCCAACGCCGCGGGAGCGCTGGCGACCACCCGCTCCGGCGCGCAACCGTCGATTCCCGGCCGGGAAGAGATCGAGAAGCTGATGGAGCAGGGCAAAAAACTGCCTTGGGGAAGTCCCCAAGGCGGTCATGGTCTGCGGCGGAAGGGGAGGGATTCGAACCCTCGAGAGGTTTAACCCCCTACACGATTTCCAATCGTGCGCACTAGGCCAGACTATGCGACCCTTCCATGCTTTTTCCTGCAAGATCGGTGTCCCGCAGCGGAGAGGGCGGGATTCGAACCCGCGGTGGCTTTGACACCACACTGCTTTTCGAGAGCAGCACCTTAAACCGCTCGGACACCTCTCCGCGCGAGATTGTACCAAACTGGGCGGGTGATGTCATGGCGTTTTCCATGGGCGATCACGGCTCTGTCACCGCTGATTCGATAATCTCGACCGTGCCTGCAGCACCATCGATCCGGGCCCGTACGCCGAGCGGGAGGGTCAGAAGAGGAGATGTGTGGCCGATGTCCAGGTTACCCACAACGGGGAACGCGAACGCCTCTGTCCGTTCCTGGATGACGCACCCAAATCGCTCCGTGGCAGCAGGGTCCATTCCATATGGCCGTGCTACCATCAGGCCGGCGATCTCGTCGAAGACGCCCATATTTTGGTAGTCCATCAGGATCGCGTCGGCGGCGTCTGGCGAGCGGCATTCCTCCGAGGTCTCAATGAAGAGAATGGCTCCCCCCATGTCGGGCCAGAAGCGAGTCCCGCGAAGATGCTGCAGGCTCTCCAGGCAACCGCCGATAAGCGTGCCTGTCGCCTTGCCGGTCCTGATCCAGCGCCAGCCCTCACTCCGGTGATGCTTTCGGCGGCGCGCCGTATTCTCTCCTGTTTCCCAGTTGAGAAACTCATCGGTCCACTCCGGAGCGGACGGCAGCGCACCGAAGGGTACCGGCTGCGTGAGGAGTCGAAGCGCGGAGTCCTTACTGACCTCCGGCATCGTCGGGTACTCGGCCCAGTCGGTCAGCAAGGTAGGGCCGTTGAAGGTCACGAGGCCAGTCTGGGTGCGAATCGCGACGTTTAGGACGGTGATATCGGAGAAGCCGAGAAAGATCTTGGGATGGCTCGCGATGAGATCCCAGTCCAGGAGGGGAAGAAGATGGCAGCTGTGATCACCACCGATTGTGCAGAAGATGGCTGAGACGGCATCATCGGCAAACATGGAGTGCAGGTCGAGGACCCGGTTCTCCGCGGAGTCTGACACAGAGCCGTGGCTGTTGAACGCGTGTTCAGCGATCCTGACCTTGTAGCCAAGAGACTCGAGCATCGCGATTCCCCGGCGCGCCCGGGGAATATAGGCAGGACCGCCGAACCACGACGGGCTGATAATGCCGATCGTGTCGCCGGGTGCGAGAGGTTTCGGTTTGACCGCCGCTCGGGTCATCCGTGATGAACTCCATGATGGGGTGCAAAAAAGCCGCTCGATATGAGCGGCTCTCCTGGATTGGTACGCCCGGGAGGATTCGAACCTCCGGCCTTTGGGTCCGCAACCCAACGCTCTATCCCCTGAGCTACGGGCGCATACCGGGGCAAAGTATAGTCCGGCCGAACGAATGCTCGCAAGGAGGAACCCGGTGCAGGCTGGCTTTACACGCGACCGGCGGAGAGGGAGGGATTCGAACCCTCGATGGAGGCATTACCTCCATACTCGCTTAGCAGGCGAGCGCCTTCAACCGCTCGGCCACCTCCCCAGTTGCGGCCCAAGTCTAGCAGATGGCCGGCTTTGGCGTCGACATGAACGAGGTGCTCTCCGCGCCGAACGACACCTGCAAGATCACGGGCAGATGAAGTAAACTGGGCGCCGGAGAGGTGCCAGAGCGGACGAATGGAGCGGTCTTGAAAACCGTCGTAGGGTCAAACCTACCGTGGGTTCGAATCCCACCCTCTCCGCCTTCGACAGAACGCCCCGGTCCTATTGAGCGGGGCGTTCTGTTTCGACCATCCACCTGGTGCAGCCTCGTTATACGTCCGCTATATGTGCTGACGGGCCGAATGCCGGCTGTTTGCCGATCGTGTCGCGGCCGTCGAAGTAGGGGCGGAGCACCTCGGGAATCTGGATCGTCCCGTCCTCGCGCTGGTAATTTTCGATGATCGCAATCATCACCCGTGGGAGGGCCAAACCGGAGCCATTCAGCGTGTTCAGGAATTGCGGTCGGCCGCCGCCTTCCGGCCTGAACTTCAGGTTCGCACGCCGAGCCTGGAAGTCGCGGAAGTTCGAGCACGATGAAATCTCAAGCCATTCGTTCGACCCGGGCGCCCACGTTTCGATATCGAAGGTGTGTGCTGAACCAAACGTCGTGTCCCCGGTGGACAGGTCCAGCACGTGGTAGTTGAGGCCCAGCTGATCGACGACGTAAATCGCCTCGCTCATCAGGCGCTTCAACTCTTCGTCTGACCTGTCTGGGTGGACGAACTTGACCATCTCCACTTTGTGGAACTGGTACACGCGCTTGATGCCCCGAACATCGCGTCCCGCCGATATCTGCTCCCGCCGGAAGCAGGGAGTTGCCGCGACGTGATAGATGGGCAATATCTCGCCGGGCAGGATCTCGTCCCGGTAGAGATTCGTGATCGGAACCTCCGCGGTGGGGATCAGCCATTTGTCCTCCTCGGCATCGTGAAAAAGCGTGTCGGCAAACTTTGGCAGATTGCCGGTTCCCACGAGCATCTCGGAAAGCACCTGCAGTGGCGGCTCAATCTCGCTGTACCCATGACGGGTCGTGTGAACGTCGAGCATCCACTGGATCAATGCTCGCTGCAGCTTCGCCCCGTCGCCACGCAGAACATAGCCGCGTGTACCGGCGACCTTCACACCTCGCTCAAAGTCGATAATTCCCAACTCCTCGGCAAGCTCCCAGTGCGGCCTCGGAGTGAATGAAAACTCCCTCTCCGGTCCACCTTCGCTGGTGACAACGTTGGCGGTTTCGTCCGGGCCTACCGGGACATCCTCGTCCGGGAGGTTGGGAATGCCGAGGAGCAGTTCGTTCAAGGCTTCGTCGACCTGGCGTACCTGATCGTCCAGATTGCTGATCTTGTCACCGAGTCCCTTCATCTCTGCGATCAGTGCATTACGCTCGGCCGTGTCCCTGGTGCGCGCAACTTGCTTCGAGCCCTCATTGCGCTCTGCCTTGATTCGCTCAACCTCTGTGATGAGAGCTCGCCGCTGCTCGTCCTTCTGGAGAATTTCGTCCACCGGTGCATCGACGCCTTTGGTGGCAATTCGCCTCCTGAATTCTTCCGGGTTCTCCCGGATGATTCGGATATCGATCACGTTCCTGAACCTTTCAATGTCATACGCGCGGGGAGGATGGCGTGCCCAAGATTCAGGCACGCTGGCAGGGGGTGGTGCCCCGCGTGATCTCTTCGCGGGACCGAGGCAGCGAGCCTGTGTTGGTCAGCGTAGATCACGCGGGGATACTAGAGGATCCGTTGGTGGAGTGGCGGGATGCCCACTTGGTGGACGGCTTCAGCTCGGGCAGAAACTTGTGCCAGTCGTCCCTCTGGGAAAGGTCGAGACGTCGCTCGACGGTGTAGTATGTGCCGGCCCGTGGCTCATGCGGTTGCATCCTGAGGTCCATGTGGGCCTCGGCAACACTCTTTCCGCCCTTGCGATGGTTGCATGGCCGACAAGCCGAGACGACGTTCTCCCAGACGTGGAGACCGCCCCGTGAGCGTGGTATCACGTGGTCGACGGTAAGCTCTCCGCCGCGCCGGCCGCAGTACTGGCAGGTGTGATTGTCGCGAATGAAAATTTCCCGCCGGGATAGCTTGACCCGGGGACGGGGACGGCGGATGAAGTAGTGAAGCCGGATAACGGAGGGCACGACGTAGACCGCCCGGGCAGTCGTGACTACTTCCGCATTCTGCTCGAGGATTTCGGCTTTGCCACCCAGGACGAGAACGAGCGCGCGACGCACATTACAGACGTTGAGCGGCTCGTAATTCTGGTTCAGGACGAGAACTGCGTTATTCACCCTGCCGACGCCCCTCGGATCAGGATTGCGCGGTTCACCTTCGCACCAGGTACCGGATGCAACC
>DASYWM010000166.1:0-3105 GCA_035936075.1 Thermomicrobiales bacterium | reverse complement strand
CCACAATCGCCATCCCATCGTGTATTCTGGGCGCAGCACGCCGTTCGGAGAACTGGAACGCGCGGCTCTGCCGCATCGCTCGCGGCATGTGGGGACCTCAATGACGCCGGACCTCTCCGGCTCATCGCCCCCGATGTCATCTCCCCGATGCATCGGTCCAGGGCTTGTTGGGAAAGGAGGTGGGGCAATGATGCTTCAACTCGTGAACACAGATACCCACGCCGGCGTCATGGCGCTCGCGTAACTCATCCGACGGTCGGTGACCTCACCGCCGAGCGGACCACATTCGATCGATCGAACATCTCATCCCGCAGGAACGGGTGATGGCCTTCGTGCCATCCGCCAGGATCCGGTGGCTCGCTACGGGTGCATTGCGTCCGACAGGCAGCGTGCATCGCTGGTCCCTGTGGGCATGAACAGGAATAAACCATGTCAGCTACCGCAACAGAGACAGAGTCAAAGCAGGAAACACCGGCCCCCGGCACCGGCCACGTGGGCCAAGCCTTCCTCGTCGGCGAATCGATCTACGTTCGCCCGGTTGAGGAAGAGGACGCCGATTACGGCATGTCGTGGTTCGGGAGCGTCATCCCCAAGTCCGTTGACCGCATCAAGAAGTGGATCAAGGAGGAGATGAAGGAGGAGCACAACACGACGCACCATGTGATCCTCCGGAAGGCGGACGACCGGCCGGTCGGATCGGTAAAGGTCGAACGATGGGGCTACGCCGTGTGGCTGACACCCTATGCGGACCGCCTCTTCGGCGAACAGGGAGATCGCTGGATCGTCGAGGCGCTCGGCTTGGTTATCCCCTGGGTCATCGACGAGCAGCATCGAGTCATCGCCTACGTGTACGACATTCCCGCAGACAAGCCGATCATTCGCGAGGGGCTGACACGGATCGGTGCGCGTGAATGCGGCCGCTTCCGGGAGAAGATCCGGCGCGGATCGTCCTATATCGATGCCTACCAGTACGACTATCCGAACAAGCAGTGGATAGAGACGCTGGGTGATCCGGCCGACATTGAGCTGGAGCGCACGGGAACCGGCGAGCCTCGTCCGGTCTCCCCGCCGGTGACGGTCGAGGGCACGCTCCCGCCGAACGCCATGCGGATCGGCGCGCGCGTCTACCTCCGGCCACTCCAGAAATCCGACGCGAAACTGGTCGTCAAATGGTCGCGCCGGGAGACCGAGCCATTCTGGAGTAATGGCCGACCGCTCTACACGGAGACATCGGTTCAGAAATGGTTTGAGGGTCTTCAGAAGGAAGAGCCGCAGGACTGGGTGCGCTTTGCGGTCTGCCTACGCGAGAACGACAAGATGATCGGTGCGGTCGGCATCGACGGCATCGACTACCAGAACCGGTGTGCCGAGTCGGAGAGCGAGATCATCCGGCCGGAGTACCGCGGTGGCGGGTACGGATCCGAAGCCAAGCACCTGCTCTTCGACTACGCGTTCAACACGCTGGGGATGCATTCGCTGCAGTCGTATGTCTTCTTCCCCAATACCCGCTCGGCGGCGGCGCTGCGCAAGCAAGGATACCGGGAAGCGGGCCGCGAGCACTGGCTCCTGCCGGTCAGTGGCCGGCTCCAGAATTTTGGCACCTATGACTTGCTGGCCGACGAGTGGCGGGCCATGCCTCGCCGCGAGGTCACAGAAACGAGTACCACATGACTATGACAGAAGAAACTTTGGAAGCGTCAATGAAGGTCGCCGACGGAAAGCCGAAGTCCGGCAAGGGCCTACAGGGTCAGACCTTCCTGGTGGGAGACGAGGTCTACCTGCGCACCTTCCGGGTAGGCGATCACAAGAACGCCACATCATGGCGCAACTCCGTCTTCCCGAAATCCGCGGCGCTGGTGAAACAGTGGATCAAGGAAGAATTGCCAAAGGAAGGCAAGGCGCAACGGCAGCACCTCGCTATCGTCCGCAAGGAGGATGACACCATCGTTGGGTCGGTGCTCATCAAGTACGACGACCTGGCCTGCCACGTTGTGCCCTACGTTGATCCACTCTACGGGAATGCTGGCGCCCGCTGGAAGGCGGAGGCCATCAGGCTGCTGGTCGAGTGGCTCGTGGATGAGAACCACCGGCCCGTCGTCCATGTCACGCTTGCCGCGAACGAAGCCACTGTCATCGAAGCGGTGCAGGCAATCGGCATGCGGGAATGCGCCCGTTTCCGCGAGTGCTACCTGATCGACGGAAAGCGCGTAGACAAGATCCAGCTCGAGTACCTGAACAAGGGCTGGGTGGAGACGCTTGGCGACCCGAACGAGATGGGGCTCGAGCGTACTGGTACGGGGCAGCCACGTCCAGTGCCGCCGAGGGTCACCGTGGAGGGCGACCCGCCGAAGAACGCGATGATGATCGGCAAGCGGGTGTATCTGCGGCCTGAGGAGAAGGCGGAAACGAAGCTCATCGCGAAATGGTCCCGCCAGGAGACCGAGACCTTCTTCGATATCGGCCGCCACCTCATGAGCTCGGTCGTCCATGCCAGCTGGATCGATGGGCAGTACGAAAAGGACAAGCCGGGCTGGATCTGGTTCGCGGTCTGCCTGCGGGAGACGGACAAGGTCATCGGCGCCGTCGGCTTGCTACGGGTGGACTACGTCAACCTTACTGCGGAAACCGGCAGTATCTTCCATCAAAAGGAGTACCGCGGAAGCGGATACGGCTCCGAGGCGAAGCAACTGCTGCTGGAGTACGCGTTTGATGTCCTCGGTTTGCACATGCTCGAGTCGTGGGTGCTCTTCCCGAATACCCGCTCTGCCGCAGCCTTGCGGAAACAGGGATACAGGGAAGCAGGCCGGGCGCACTGGATCTATCCCCATAACGGCCGGTTCGACAACTTCGTCGTCTTCGACCTGCTCGCCAAGGAGTGGCGGGCAATGCCCCGCGCCGAGTGGGACGCGAAGGCGTAGCACAGATCCTGACCGACGGTGGTGGGTGCGATCCTGTGTGATCGCATCCACCACACCGACGGCCTTCGCCACGCATGTTGCGGTTTGCGGCCTGCTCATGCCCGCGCAGTGGAGCAAAAATCCCCGAGCGAACGAATCCGTGTCGAGGAACCCTACACCAGCGCATCAAGATCCTCGGTGTCGCACC
>DASYWM010000165.1:0-9991 GCA_035936075.1 Thermomicrobiales bacterium | reverse complement strand
GTGGATCTCGTTCGCCGAAGGGACGGGGTCGGGGTCGGCGAAGGTCCACCCGGCGTGACCCTTCTCGGCTCCCATCGGTGTCCAGGTCACCTCCCAGAAGAAGCCGACCAGGAACTCCCCCGCATCGAAGAGGTAATGGCGGCCATGCATGGGGTTCACACCCCCGCCGCCAACCAGCGGCATGCCCAGCAACCCGTGGTAAAAGCACACGGTCGCGTCCATATCGCCGGTCATCAGGGCAATGTGATGTGCACCACGCCAGTGTGATCTTGATGACGTTACATCGCTCACCGTTAGCTCCTCCGTGAGTGGTTCCCGTTGCATTGCTACTCCAGAGACAACCAACGGGGTCGTGTGACTGGCACAGACCTGAAGAGGCATATACGTGCCGCATCAGCCCGCGGGATCCCAGGCCGGGTCGGCCACAAAGGCCCCATCATCCCCCACCGTCGTCACCCGGACGAGGTCACCACCGTCGGGGGCCGCTATATAGAGGTCGGTGCCGGGCTGATCGTCGAGGCGGGCCACAAAGGCGATGTGGCTCCCGTCGGCCGACCACACTGGCGCGACGGCGAATGCAACATGGGTGTCGATCCGGGTCAGCTTGCCGGTCGCCACGTCCAGCACATAGACCGCGGACGGGGGAGACTCTCCAACGCCTCCCTCCGGCATCTCCAACATCTCGAAGAGGATCTTCGTCCCATCCGGCGACCAGGCGTGATTCCAGAGCATGCCAGATGGCATGCCCCCCGTCGGCGACATAGGACAGGTACGTTTGCCTTCGTCCACCGGGACGAGACAGAGACCGTCACGACTAATGGTGGCGATCATCGTCCCATCCGGCGACCAGGCAGGAAACTGGCACCCCGGCTCACCGAAGCGCATCGGTTCACCGCCCGACGCGGAGACCACATAACAGTCCCCGATTCCTCCGCCGGGACCCGAAACGAAGACGAGCCGGGTGCCGTCGGGGGCCCAGTCCGGCATCCAGGAGGAGTGTCCCTGCTCGGCGAGGGATGTGAGCTGGGCGATGTCCTCCCCACTGGCGTCGGCCAGGTACAGATCTGGCTCCCCGCAGGAGCGATTAAGGTCAGCGGCGAAGGCGATGTGGTTGCCGTCAGGTGACCAATCTGGTCCATGGAAGGCGAAGAAGTCGAAATGGTTGCAATCGCCGGCGTCGGTGAGCTGAAGGAGATTCGCCCCGTCGGCGTCCATCAAATGGATGCCGAGACCGGCACGGGAGAGGTCGCGGGCCCCGAAGGCAATCCGGTTGCCGTCCGGGGACCAGGTCGGGTGCTGGGCCAGCATCCCCTCCTCGCCAAAGCGGGTCAGGCGGGTGAGGTCGGTGCCGTCGGTGGCGACGGTGTAGAGATCGAAGCCAAAGGCATCTGGTTGGCCGAGACTCGAGGCAAACGCGAGCCGCCCGACGGTCGCGTCGAGGTGTGCGAACGCCGGATGCGGGACGGTCGCCACGAGCACGGCAACCACAAGGACGAGGGACGGGAGCACGGGACGCATGAGGAACTCCTTTAGCTTCACCCACGACCGCGGGCATAGGCTGTTCCATGTGCTGGAGCGGCAATTTCTGCGACTGCCTGCACCGATGACCACTCCTGGAGCCCCCCGGAGGAGCAGCGGGGGCTATTCTGCGAGTAAGGCACCCAGCCTTCCGGCACTGGCCACAAGAACCACGAGCACGATCCCCATGATGACACCCAAAGTCGTCCCAATTCCGTAAGCCATGGCCTCCTCGCCCGAGTTTCGCAACAGGTACCCGCTCCGGACATCCAACCAGACATCCAGCCGTGCCAGAGAGATGACAACGAGGAGCTGGGGCAGGGCGACGAGGAATGCTCGGGACACGTTTGTCGCTGCAGGCCAGCGCCCGTTCACGAGCAGTGCCACAAGGGGGGCGATGGACAGCATCAGCCATCCTTGTGCTGGCGAACCCTCCTCGGGCGTGTTGAGCACATGAGGGATCGACGCCGCGGCGGTGGCCAGTGCGGGCAAGAGGGCGGCAAGCAGCAAGCTGGTCCGGGGATGGACACGTGTATGAAGCGTCACTCTCTGCTCCGCCTTTCCGTGCGCCGGTGAAATAGCTCCATCATACGGCGTCGATATGGCCAACGGCCTCCAGCCTGGTTGGCTCTCGCGAGAAAGTTCTGCCAGGGTTGCTGGCGGGACATCTAGCAGAACCCTTCTTCCAGAATCTAGACCAGTGACAGGAACCTGACCTCAGTACAAGTACGTATTTGGCCAGTTACGCATTTTGCGCAAGGCAGGGACTAACGGGATAGGAGGGCGTATTGCCGAAGGGGAACCCCGTCGAAGTTAACAGGGGCAGGTGCTCCCGACCTTGTGCACTCGACGGCCAGTGGCAAGCGCCCCCCTCATGGCAGACCGCTGAACACATCCGTTGTCATCACTAGGACGCTTGCACCACCGCTTCCTGTTCGTAAGCCGGTCCCATTACAGGCTCGGCAAGAGGACAGATTTCATTGGTGCACATAGTTCCTACTCCATCTCCACCGTGGTCCACAGAGCCCGGGTCTGGCTGCGGTCAAACGTGACACCGGGCTTGGACCAGGTCACCTCGTGTTCGGCACCGTCCGGGTCGGTAAAGGTCAGGCTCAGGATAGGACCGACATCGGTGACCGTCCCGTCGCCAGCACCCGCCGCGATGACGCGCTGCCGCACCTCACGAAACGCTTCTTCGCTGGAGGCGTTCAGCGCGAAGTGATCAAGCCGCCCACGGGTGAACATCGGAACCGGCCCCTGGGGCACCTCAACGCCGGGAATCTGGAAGGGATGCAGGACTGTGGTGGGCTCGAGTTCGATAAAGGCATGGCGCAGCCCCTCCTCCTCCATATCGAGAAGGAGCCGTGCATCGAAGACGCGTTCGTAGAACGCAATCAGGCGGTCCATATCGGCCGTGAGGATCGCAAGATGATGGATCCCGTTCAGTAATGCCATGAACTCTCCTGCCTGCTCGCGTATGGCATCGGTCCAGGATGCGGGAACGTTCGCCGGGATCAGGAACCTGCGGCCATGCGAACCCGGACGCACCCGGAACGGCTCGATTCGTGGACATACCGCTATTCTGCAACGACCGGTTAGGTAAATCGTGAAGCGAGGATAGCAGCTTGTCGGACAAAAGGATACGAGGCCACCCTCCTGCCTTCGTCGCAACCCCGCTCCGGCACGGTGCTCAACCACTGTACGGGGCAGCATCGGCCTCCGCCGTGCTCGCCCGCTCCCCGTTGAGGGCGAGGAGGCCGGAGAGGATGGTGTCCTCATCGACGGTAGTGGGATCGGGATCGTCCCAGCCGTAGGCGGCCCAGACGGCGCGGTCGAGCGCGGCATGGGCGTTCCACAGCCACGTCGGTTTCTGGTTGTAGAGGTTGGTAAGCGTTCGCTTCTTCAGCTCTGCTTCGTTGGCACCCTCGGGGTTGAGCCATCTCTCGCGCAGCTCGTTGAGGCGCTTCGCCGCCTCGCCGATGGCGATGACGCGCGGATCGTCGACCGGCTCGGTGCCCGGCGGCCAGGGAAGGGGGAAAGTCTCGAAGCAGGTGGTCGGGGTGTAGCGCGGCCGATCCTCCAGGGATGTCCCCACTCGCAGCGACCAAACCTCATGCGCCCGGGAGTGCAGCACACCGAAGAAGTAGTCGTCCTGTCGCGCGAAGGCGATAGTGGCACTGTCCGGCAACGTTGCCGCGTCCATCCAAGCGAAGAGTCGATAGGTTGCGACTCTCGGCGTTATGAGGAAGCGAGATGTAGAACGGAGCGCTGTTCGCATCTCTCCACGAGGGCGCTCGTGGATCCACCATTTGTCTGTGGTTGATTTGCTCTTACCTCGTACTGGCTTAACTGTTGTCAGTATGTATTCATAAGGAGTTTCTTATAGGGTCGCATCGTGCTCCGGTGTGTCAACGCCAAAGTCGATAATCCACATATTTCTTGGTCGTCGTGCAATATCAAGCCCGTTTACCCAAGGGCGAATGACATCGGTATTGGGTCGGCCATTGGGATTTATCGGAAGGCTGAGGAACTGCTGTGCAAGATCGTTGGAAATGTCAAAGGGGCCGCCCTTTGTGTCTCCCATGAAAGCAATTCCGACGTTTTCATGAAGCCGCGAAGCATGTGTAATATCAGTTGTGGACGTTAGGTCACTGTTGATTGATGCGACGGGCTCGTCATCTAGGTGTTTCGCATCCTCTGCGCCGTCATCGAAGCCGATGATCGAAATGCGAACGGCCGCGCCCTTCAGAATCCACGGCTCGTCGGACCACGCCATGTAAATCTTACCGCTCTGCTTGTCCGTTTCAGCACTTCACGATTCGCATCACCCCGGATTGAATTCGTGGCCAGCAAGCCAGCGCGTTCAGCTCCGTCGTGCTCTAGCTGCGCGTGTGTCTTCTCAAAGAAGTAGCAGACCAAATCAGACTCTCGCGCCACCCGCCCGTTATAGACGTTGAAGAGCATATTGACGTAGTCATCGTCCAGTTCGGCGCGGAGCCGCTTCCCGCCCAGGAACGGCGGGTTGCCGATGATGAAATCTGCATGGGGCCAGATGGTCTCGCTCACGTGGCCGTCTACCTGTGTCAGCAGGGCTCCTGCAAGCGGATCGTCTCCAGCTCGTCGAGCACCGGCTCGCTCCAGCCAAAGCCGTTGCGGATCATCCACTGCAGGTAGCCGATCCAGATCGCGACCTGCGCCAACTCCTGCGCGTACTCGTTGATCTCCATCCCTAGCACCTGCTGCGGGCTGATCTCCGGGAAGCCGAGCGGGAACCCGGCCATGGCGCGGTAGAGCCGCACCTCCTTCTCCAGGTTCAGCAGCCGCTCCAGCGCGATGTAGAGGAAATTGCCGCTGCCGCAGGCCGGGTCGAGCACGCGTACCTCTCGCAGCTCCGCGAGGAAGGCGTCGATCTTCGCCGTGAAGGCGTTGCGCTGCCGCGTCCTGGTCGCGGCGATCTTCGCCGACTCCGCTGCCGCCAGCAGGGCGTCTGCCTCGGCGCGGACCTCATTCCACCGGCGGCGCAGCGGGGTCATCACCACCGGGTCGACCACCCGCTCGATGTCGGCGCGTCCCGTGTAGTGCGTGCCGAGCTGGCTTCGCTTCTCCGGGTCGAGCGAGCGCTCGAAGAGCGTGCCGAAGATGGCCGGCTCGTTCAGGACCAGTCGAGCTTCGCCGCCTGCCGCAGGATGCAGATCTCCGGTTCGGCCAGCTCCGGCACATCGACCCGGCGGAAGAGGCCGCCGTTGATGTGCGGGATCTTCTCGTAAGCCTCGACATCGCCGCTGTTCATCGCTTCCAGCAGTGCGGTCGCCTCGGTCTGGAAGCGCGCCGGATAGCGGACCCCGAAGTCGAGCATCTTCGAGAAGATGCGGTTGGGCAGCAGGCCGATGTCCTCCGCGAAGAGGCAGAAGAGCAGCTGCATGAGGACGTGCGCGGCGCGGGCCGGCGCGATGCCCCGGCTGTACAACCCACGGGCGATCTCGCTGAAGCGGGCGGCGGCCTCGGCGGTGACGTCTTCCGGGCGGAGGTCGGGCCGGAACCAGTCGGGGTCGGTCCAGACCCGTTTGAGCATCGCGCACTTGCCGGCGTCGGCGATCTCGTCGAGGGTGATCCGCTCGGTGCGCTGCGTGGTGTTGGTGAAGTTGGTGCGGATCTCGATGATGTCGAGGTCGCAGACGACCAGCAGGGGAGGGTTCTCCAGCGCGTCCTTGTAGCGGAGCAGCTGGAGGTAGGCGGCATCGAGATCACGCCCAAGCCCCTTGTACTCCCAGGCGAATCGGCCCTTGTACCAGACATCCGCCCAGCCGCCACCACCACCGGCCTTTTCGGCGCCCTTCTCGAGGGTGTAGGTGTCGCTGACCGGGTCGGCCTCGATGGGGTTCTGGACGCCAAGCATCGCGCAGAGGTCGTTGAAGTGGGATTGCGAGGCCGGCCGCTCCTTGAGGTTGACGGAGGCGGTGCGCCATTTCTTCTGGAACGCGATCGGGTCCACGGGGGCTGCTCCGGGTGCTGTCGGATGGGTTTGTCTGGGGAGTATAGGCGGTTTGGGGATGCATGCGGGTGACTGGCATTGGGGTCGCGGGAGGAGGTTTCGTACGGGCGGACTCTCTGTCCGCCCTTTCCTTATAACCGGGGCGATCATGGAGATCGCCCGTACGCTGTGAGGTCATTGAGTCCGGGAAGTCCTCGTCCAGCCGGGGTCTGCCCTCACATGAGAATTGCTTCGTCATTCAGGGCCCGAAGGGCTCTAAATGACGACGTTTATTGTGTAAGGACGGCTATCGCGGGCGTCCTTTTGGAGTGGCTCTCTGTCCACCTATCGTGGTACCCGGGGCAACATAGAGTTCGCCCGTATACGGCCAATGCAGAACGTCGTTCGGGACAAATTCCGCCTTTTCCGCCATGATGTCACGGTGCAGCGCGGTGAGGGGCATCGCGCGGAAGAGGAGAGAGATGCAAACGATTGTTCAGATCGAGACGAAGTTTGGGGTCATCCGGGTGGTGCTGGATGAAGACGCCGCGCCGATCACAGCCACCAATTTCCTGGCCTATGTCGATGAGGGGCTCTACGACGGCGGGATGTTCCATCGCACCGTCCGGCTCGATAACCAATCCAACAAGAACCTGAAGCGGGAGACGATCGGCAAGGGGATCGATCCCAAGGCGGATCGGGATCAATTGCCGAACGACGAGGTCGCGATCGAGGTCATCCAGGGTGGAGTGAACCGGGATCGCGAGGATGAGCTGGGGGACCCGATCCCGCTGGAGCGGACATCGGAGACGGGGCTATCGCATGTCGATGGCACAATCTCGATGGCGCGCCTTACGCCGGACAGTGCTGTCTCGGATTTCTTCATCTGCATCAACGACCAGCCATCGCTCGATTACGGTGGAAAGCGGAATCCGGACGGGCAGGGGTTCGCCGCGTTCGGGCATGTGATCGAGGGGATGGATGTCGTCCGCACGATCCATGCGCAGCCGGCCGATGGCCAGCGGCTGGACCCACCGGTGACGATCAACCGCATCGCCCGCGAGAGCGACGAGCGGTAGGGCGGCCGCCAATCGGGCTGACCACCCTATGGGGTCAGCCCCTACACCATGAACCAGGCGCCACCTGCGTACGGACGATCTCCATGATCGCACCGGACAGAGGCAAGAGCGAAACCTTTGAGCGCATGCGGCACGCCCACAGCTTCCAACCGTCATTCAGAGCGAAGCAAAGGCTCGCTACCGCTTTTCGCCCTCCGGGCTCAGCCATGGGGCCGCTCCCGCTCGGTCCCGTTGGGACCGCCCAATGTGAATCCAACGCGAAGCGGTGCTCATCACCAAGATGTCATGAGATCGGAAAGCGCACGCAGCGAATCGCCATAAGCGCGGACGAGGCTTCCACGGAGGTCCCATGAAAACGGCCTACGTCTACATCATGGCCAACCAGACCCGGACCATGTACACCGGCGTTACCAACGACCTGCAGCGAAGGGTGTGGGAGCACAAGACAGGCTTCGATCCCAATGGCTTCACATCCAGATACAAGCTGACCAGGCTGGTGTATTTCGCGGAGTTTTCCCGGTTCGGCGATGCGATCGCCTATGAGAAGCAGATCAAAGGGAAGTCACGGGCGTGGAAAATGGGCCTGGTGGAGGAGCGCAATCCGCGCTGGAGTGACCTCGCTTGGGACTGGTTCCAGGACTAACCGCCCCCTCGTCATCCGCTTCGCGTGGGATTCATCGCTTCGCTCTGAATGACGGTGTCGCAGGGAGGGGCAGCGAGCCCTTGGCTGAGCCCTTGCCGCGCTCTGAATGACGGTTAGTGTGTTGTACCAGAGTGAGCATCATGCAGCGCTGCGTGATGCAGTTCGTCATTTCACCACACACCCTCCGTCATTCAGAGCCCGAAGGGCGATGAATCCTACGCGAAGCGCGTCGACGACGCTCACGTCTCGCTCGATGACGCTCAACGGAAATACGCGTTTGGCCTCCACCGTTTCGCGCGGAACCCTGAATGGGCAACGTTGGCAGGGCGAAAAGCATGAGCGATCTCCATGAGCGCCCCGTACTATCCCCCCTTATCCCGGATATCGCCCCTTCCTGATCCGCTCTCGCCGCTCCCGTCACGACCCCATCGCAATCCGTGGCCGCATATCGAGGCCATCGAGCACGGCAACAAGCGCGATGCTCATGACAAGATCGTCGTGGCCCTCGCGGTCGGGCACCGACCAGCACAGCAGGTTTCCCGGCCCGTTCCGGATCTCATAGGTCGTTGCCCGGAGTTGGGCATGGAGCAGCCGCGTCAGCTCATCGCCGTCGTCGGCGTACTCCTTGAGCCGTCCGCTCTCGATCAGCCCGACGAGGTCCCAGCCAAGGCGGCTCTTGCTTGCGCTCGTGAAGAGAAAGGGCACGACCTTGATGCCGCTACGCTTCAGCGACGCCTCGAGGAAGGAGGCAAGCCCGGCGCCGATGCCGGTTGCGTCGACGACCACCCAGCTTGCTCGCCAGACGTTCCGCGCCAGGTTGACCAAGTGCTCGTGGAGCATGGAGTGGCGGACGCCCGTCCATGCTCGCCGATCGACCACCCTGTAGCAGGTGCGGCCATCGTGACGGGAGGGGGTGTCCACCTCCACCACGGTGAGGGCGGTGCTATCCCGGCGGGATGCGTGCTCCATGCCGAAGGAAAACTGATCGCCACCGGATTCCTCCTCGCCCACCACATCCAGCAGTAGGGCGTATCGCTTGCCCGATGTCGCCCGGTGCTGGCGGAGGTGCTCCCCCTGCATCTGGGCGATCCGTTGTGGCGGGAAGAGGCTGTTCTCGCCATCGAGCTCTTCGAGATAATACTCCGTTCTAATGAAGGGATGTCGCTCGCCGAGTTGCTCCATCCGGGCGCGGACCCGCTCCCCGTAGGCCGGGACATCCGCCGCGACCCGCTGCCACGGCACAAGAAAAAGGTGCTGGCGGCCATCCACCGCTTCCCGGCTACGGAGATGGTGCATCTGCCGGGCGAGGAGCGTCTCGCGGCTCCAGACGGTGCCGAGGAAGATCGTCGTCGCGTTCGTGCTTGCGGCCATCGGGTCGAAGACGGCATCCCAAACGGCTGGTTCGATGTCCTGGCTCTCATTCGCGATCAGGGCGATGTCGGCGGTCTGGCCACGGGCGTTCGCGGTCCGCGCGGCGGATAGGAAGACCGCCCTCGCCTTGCCGACGGCGACGGTGGAGCGGTCGTGCGTGATGGTTATCAGGGAGGTGAGGGGATTGTGGAGGAGGCGATCCAGCAGGCGGTCGCGGCTGATGAGTGCCTGCGGCTTGAAGGTCGGCGCCGCGACGATGACGGTGCCGTCGCGATAGGCCCGGCGGAGCAGCAGGCGGGCAAGAAGCTGGGCGAGCATTACTTTTCTCAATACAACACCCCTACAGCTTATCTGGGGACCGTCAGATTGGAAAAAGAAGACCGTAAATACGGGGGAGTTATTTTCCCAAAATAAAACTGGTTGCGAAACAGGCCTTATAAACTATTGAATAACGTCCCCGATGCCGTCATCATTGATGGCACGGGGGCTTTCTGCTTGCCCCATCAGTCGCCCGAGAGGGCAGGGAGAACTTACATGACAGTACGGCAGAAGGTCAGGGAGCTGGGACCGAGTGACTTCAAGGGTCGGCCAGTGACTGAAGAGGAGTTAGCAGCGTGGGCAGCAACTACGCCAGAACAGCAGGCCCTATTCAAGGGTGAGATGACCCCGACATTCCGGTGGCTGCTGGATCGGTACGGAGAGCGGTTCCCTGAGTGGCTCGAAACGGCAGTGGCAGTGTACCGGGAACAGGAGCGGCTGGATTGGGAAGGAGGAGCTGATGGCGACACGGAGTGAGGCGTACCCATCGATCGGCGGCACGGTCAGGGAAGCAGTCAGCGTTGAGGATCGGCCCTTCATCAAGCTCACGATCGACCAGGAGCTTCCAGGACCCTGGCCAGAAGGCTCTTA
>DASYWM010000164.1:0-43401 GCA_035936075.1 Thermomicrobiales bacterium | reverse complement strand
CTGATCTCTCAGCAGCGGACAAGTAGTATACCTGCCCGGTCCGGTCCGTGTCAAGCCCCTCCCGAAAGAGCCGCTTGCGCCGGACCTGCTGCCCGGTCGTTCCCGGAGCAGCGGAGAGCAAGTGTACCCGCTCCCCCACCCGCTGTCAAGACCCTGTTTCCAGGAACCTCTCGTCAGGGTCCGCGCCACCGATTTCTCAGCAGCGGAGAGCAACTATAGCTGCCCCCCTGCCACCTGTCAAGGCTGCCCCATCGACGGGCCGCGCGCAAGAATCTAGGAACGGGGGGTGGGAACGTGGGAATGAAATCGACCGCTCCTACGTATACTTGTGGCGTTGCGGTTTAGTCTGAAAGCGTGCGGTCCCTCTGTCGTCTGGAGTTACGTGTGAAACCGGTAATCGGCATCTCCCCCTCCCCCAGTGAGTCCACCTTCGACCACGGCCATTTCCGCCGATATGCGCTCGGTGATACCTATACCAGGGCCATCATCGCAGCTGGCGGAGTACCTGTAATTCTCCCACTTCATACCGGTGCGATTGACGAGACCCTTGATGCAGTGGACGGCATTGTCTTCAGTGGCGGCGGTGATATTGATCCTGGCTACTGGAATGAGGAAAAGCATCCCGCGGCGGATGGCTTCGATGACGAGCGCGATGCCTTCGAGTTACAGGCCATTCCGAAGGTAGTTGAGCGCGATATCCCCATGCTCGGCATCTGTCGAGGCATTCAGACGGTCAACGTCGCCCTTGGTGGCACACTCATTCAGGATATCCCCGACCAGCTACCCGGAGCCCAGCAGCATCGGCAGCACAGGGAGGGCAAGATGCGGGACGCCCGCTCCCATACAATCACCATTACTGAGGGGGACAACCTTCTTTACCGGATTCATGGCGATACAAAAATGCAAACGAACTCGTTCCATCACCAGGCGGTGAAGGACCCGGCCGAGGAGTTAGAGGTCGTGGCCATAACACCAGATGGCGTCGTAGAGGCTATGTGGCACCCGAGGATGACTTTTGGCCTTGCCGTTCAGTGGCACCCCGAGATGCTTGCAGAGGAATACCCGGACCAGGCAGCAATCTTCGAGGCCCTCGTTCGTGCGGCAGCGGACAAGAAGGCCGGGAAGTAGCAATCGCCGGTGCCTACGAAAACGGCGCGTCCCAATGGGGGCGCGCCGTTTCTGTTGTGTATCGGATGGGAGCAGTGGCTAGCTTGCGATTGCCACAGGCGTCGAGGCCGCCCTGACGCCGTGGAATTCCTCCGGCATCGAGGTCTGCAACGCCTCGTCCAGCGTATCGGCGAGCACGAAGATCATTTCGTCCTTCAGCTCCTCAGGCAAGTCGTCGAGATCCACCTCGTTCCGTCGCGGCAGGATAAAGGTCGTGATACCGGCACGACGCGCACCGAGCGCCTTCTCCTTGATACCGCCAACCGGCAGCACTTGGCCACGCAGGGTGATCTCGCCAGTCATCGCCACATCGTCACGGACAGAGACACCGGCAAGCAACGAAACGAGCGCGGTGGTCATCGCCACGCCGGCGGAAGGACCGTCCTTCGGGATGGCACCAGCCGGAACGTGAATGTGGATATCCGAATCCTTGTAGAAATCCGGATCGATACCCAGCTCCCTGGTCTTCGAACGCACGAAGGAGAAGGCAGCGGTCGCCGACTCCTTCATAACATCGCCGAGCTGACCGGTCACCGTCAGGCTTCCCTTGCCCGGCATCCGCGTCGCTTCAATGAACATGATGTCACCACCGAAGCTGTTGACACCAACGCCGATCGCCACTCCTGGCTGTGCCGTCCGCTGCTCACGCTCCTCGTAGAAGTAGCGCGGGCGGCCGAGATAGTCCCGAATCTCCCGCTTCCCGATCGTTTCCGGCGCGTTATCGCCCTTGGCAACGATGGTCGCGATCTTCCGGGCAGCCGTTCCAATCTCGCGTTCGAGATTCCGAACGCCGGATTCCCGGGTGTAGTGCTGGATGATGCTCATGAGCGCATCATCATCCCAGTCAATCTCCTGGCCGCCCAGACCGTTTGCCTTCATCTGCTTCGGCACCAGATATCGCTTCGCGATCTGCAGCTTCTCATCGTCCGTATAGCTACTCAGCTCGACGATCTCCATGCGGTCGCGAAGCGGAGCCGGTATCGAGTCGAGCATGTTCGCCGTAGCGATAAACATGACTTTCGAGAGATCAAACGGCACATCGAGATAGTGATCCCGGAAATCGTTGTTTTGCTCGGGATCAAGAACCTCCAACAGCGCCGATGACGGATCTCCCCGCCAGTCATTGCCCAGCTTGTCGACCTCGTCAAGCACGAAGACCGGATCGTTGCTGCCCGCTCGACGGATCGCCTGGATAATCCGCCCCGGCATTGCGCCGACATATGTGCGGCGATGTCCACGAATCTCCGATTCGTCCCGCACGCCACCAAGGGACATGCGCGTCATCTCGCGGCCAAGACCCCTCGCGATGCTCTGCGCGAGACTCGTCTTACCCACGCCTGGAGGGCCGACGAAGCAGAGGATGGGCTCACGATGAGCCGCCTGTGTTTCGCCGTCGTCCGTGGCTTGATCCAGCTTCAGCTTGCGTACGGCGAGATACTCAAGAATTCGATCCTTGATCTTGTCGAGTCCGTAATGGTCCGCGTCGAGGATCTCACGCGTCTTCTTGATGTCGATCTCGTTCTCGGTCGAAACGTTCCAGGGAAGAGACGTCAGCCAATCGAGATAGGTCTTGATGACGCCATATTCAGCGGCGGCCGGGGGCAGCTTGCTGAGGCGATCCAACTCGCGGTTCGCTTCCTTTGCTGCCTCCTCTGGCATTCCCGATTCTTCAATTTTCTGCCGGAGCTCGCTGACCTCGGCTTCGGTTTCACTGCTCTCGCCCAGTTCCTTCTGGATAGCTTTCATCTGCTCGCGCAAGAAATACTCGCGCTGCGACTTGCTCATCTCTTCCTGGACATCTGTCTGGATCTTTCGACCCAGCTCAAGAACGTCGAGCTCCTTGGTTAAGAAGGCGTTGAGCGATTGCAGCTTCTCCGTCACCGAGTTCAGCTCAAGCAGTGACTGTCGCTCTTCTGGTTCCATCCGAAGGTTCGAGGCCACGAGATAGACGAGATGCCGCGCATCGTCGTCCACATTCAGTGCCGCGGTCACCAACTCGTCCGGCAGGTGAGGCACGAGGGCCACCAGGCGCTGGAAGAGTTCGAGCGTATTGCGCATCAGCGCCTGCACCTCAACAGAGTCCTCCAGATCCTCGGGCAGTCGCCGGATGCGAGCCTTGAGATACGGCTCTTCCTGGATAACCTCGATAACTTCCATGCGCTCGACGCCCTGCACGGCCAGCCGTACCGATCCGTCGGGAACGCGCATCATCTGGTGAATAGTGGTAATCGTCCCGATCGACAGGATGTCATCCGGACCTGCGCCCTCGAGCTGGGCATCCTTCTGCATCACCATCGCCACCGTGCGCTCGCCGGCCATCACATCGTCGATCAGCCGCAACGACCGCTCCTGGGCGGCGGCTAATGGTACGAGTGTCATCGGCAGCACAACCGTACCGCGGAGCGGCAGCAGCGGCAGGATCTCTTCCTCCGGCAACTCCGGAGACGCGTCGGTGTCGCCCACGACTTCCGCGACGACTTCTACTGGCCCGGCTTGGTCGTTGCCGTCGTTTTCCGCCTCCGGAAGAACCGCCTCGGGCAACTCATGATGCTCTTGGTCGTCTTGGGTTTCATCGTTGATGTTCGTGTTGGTCATTTTCTCGTCAGGATTGCTCATGCGTCCCTCTGCTCATCCGCCGTATCGGAATTCGATCCCGCACGTGTCGCAACAATAGTGCGGCCCTTCGTTCGCGGCAGGGTAATTCGTAGGAATCCATTCTCGTAGGAAGCGGTCGCGGAGTCCGTATCCACCGCAAACGGGATTCGTAGTTCCGTTGCAAATGCTCCGTACTCAATATGTGCGATGTGATAGGTACGTTGGTCACATGGTGCCGGATCCGGGCGAGTGCCCTGGATCATCAGGACATCCCCTTCCAGCACGATATCGATGTCGTCTCCCTGCATGCCGGCGATCTCGGCAACAACCTCCAGCGTCTCAGCGGTTTCATACACCTCAACGGACGGTCGCCAGGTGCGGCGCCGGCCAGTGCCGACTGCACGATGGCCCGCGAGCAGGGATCGATACATGGCATCGATCTCGGTCTGGCGCCGCGCTTGTTCACGCGGTCGCACCCGTCGGACAACAATCATGAATTCTCCCTTGGTCGATCTAAGTCTTAGGAACTGGACATGTGAACGCCGTTGATGGTTTGTCCGGTTCAAACTGCAGCTATTATACAGAAAAGTACGGCAAGTTGCTACAACCCGTATAAGCGTTCTAAAGGGAAGCATTGGGTTGCGAGGGTGGTAGACGGGGAAAAGGAAGTGCCTAAGCTGCGGACCACCGCTCGGCACCCCATATGCACGAGCAGTGCCACATGGCATGCAACTGGACTAGCCGAGCCAGAAGACGATGAAGACCGCGCATGCCCAGAGGACAATGGCACCAAGCAGCGGAGCATCCCGAAAGAGCAGCACTTCGGGAGCACCGCCCAGCGCTCGCCCGTACACCAGATAGAGATAGCGGAAGAGCGCGAACGCCACGATCGGGACAGTGATCATCATTGCGTGATTGGTCGGTACCGACTCAGCAGTGAACGTGTACATCGCATATGCCATGAGCGTGCTCGAGGCAGTAAGCAGGATGAACTGATCCAGGATTTCCGGCGTATACCCTCTCAACGACACACGGTGCAGCTGCGCGCGCTCCTGCAATGTCAGAATCTCGTTTCGACGCTTGCAAAAGCCCAGGAACAGAGCGAGAAGCACAGTGCAAAGCATGAGCCAGGTAGAAATAGGTACGCTGATTGCCACGCCTCCTGCGACCGCCCTCAGGAGAAATCCTGCGGCGATGACAAAGACATCGATGATGACCACGCGCTTGAGCCAAACACTATAGGCAGACATCAGGAGAGCGTAGACGGAGATCACGAGCGCCAGCGATGGCGATATGAGCAACGAGGAGATCAGAGCGGTTGTCGCCAGCGCTCCCCCGAGAATCAGCGCGGAGCGTGGTCGAATAGCACCGGACGCCAGAGGACGCGCCCGCTTCAATGGGTGGTGCCGATCGCGCTCAACATCCAGCCAATCGTTCAGGATGTATCCGGCACTGCTAATGAGGCAGAAAGCGAGGACCGCGCCCAGCGAGGCCCAAACCTTGGCCGGGTCCTCATAGACTCTTCCGAACACGAGTGCCGCGAGCACGACCCCATTCTTGGCCCATTGCACGGGACGCAGTAGGCGAACCCACCGGTTGACGCGCGCGCGACGCAAGGCCTCTACTCTCGCGGAAGAAAGGTCATGTGCCTCAATCATCGTGCCGGAGCGCCTCTACTGTGACATTGAACGGATCCCCCCACAGCATCCACCCGCTGGCGCCATAGTCTTCCGCCGCGTCGATTTGCGCCTGAACGTCAGCGGCGCCATACTCCCGCATACTGCCGTACGAGAAGTCCTGCAACCAGGGTCGAAACTTCTTTTTCGCTCCTGGAGCAATTTGCTCCGCCCGCTCGAGACTTTCATAGATAGTCTCATAGGGAAAATCGTTTGGATGACCGGCCGCGCTGGCGATATTTCCTTCCGAAAAGTGGGATGGATAGATCATCATGCAAACGTAATCGAGATATGGCAAGAGCCGGCTGAACCGCTGCCCGATGTACTGCTCATCGTCAACGATTGTCACAAAGCCGAAGAGGTCAGCCGCGAGCAGCCCTCCTGCGTGATGGACGGCTTCATAGCTGCGCCTCATAAATTCGGTGATCGCGTCTTCCCGCGCCTGGGCGGTGTACTCACGTCCGAAATCCGCTGTCGATAGATCGCCATCCGACGGAAACCGCACGTAGTCGTACTGCACCTCTGCGAACCCCAGCTCGATCGCCTCCACCGCCAACTCGATGTTGGCGTTCCACAACTCCTCGTTGAATGCGCTCACCCACGCCACGCCCATCTCGTTACGCCATAGCTTGCCAGTGGAGTCCTGAACGGCGAACTGCGGGTAGGCCTCGGCAACCAGTGGATCCTGGAACACCACGAGGCGGGCGATCGGATAGATATTGTTTTCCTCCAGCCTGCGAACCACTTCACGAGCATCGTAGATAGGAGCCACGGTCCCAGCCCGACGGAAGAACTCCACCTGGCTGTCGTAATAGATTGTGTCTTGCTTGATATCGATAACAATTGCATTGATCTCGGTCGTGTTGGCGATATCGATCAGCGAGTCCAATCCGTCCGGATCTGCCAGGAGCGCCCAGCTTGCATATACGGCCTTGATCATCTGAGGCTCGAGGGCAATGTCTCCCAGCCCTTCGCTACCGATGTCCCGCGTCATGGACCGAAAACCTGCGGCGGTGATCCGCACCTCCGCTCCCTGCCCTACCCCTTCCAGGGTGAACTCGCCGTCGGCGCCGGTGACGACACGGCTATCCCCAGACCGCACGAGTGCTCCCTGCAACGGTGCACCAGTATCATCTAAGACTTTGCCGCGGTAAACGGAACGATCGAGATCGAGATTGACGACGGCACGTTGCCCAACCTCTTTTTGGATGACCCCATACTCGCCAGCGTCGATTCGGAGCAGGGAATGAGCTGGCAAATCCTTGAAGAGATACGCGCCGCTGGAATCGGTTCGTGTCTCAGCAACCACATTTCCCGAAGCATCCAGCAACGCAACGTCAGCGTCCGCGATTGCTTCACCTGACCCACCGTCTCTCAGCACTCCCTGGACGATGGATGGCTTAAGCTGAAGAGTGACCGACCGTTGCTCCGAGCTTGCAAACTTTGCGACAAGAGGCTCATACCCTTCAGAGGCAGCAGAGAGGGAGGCACCCCGTTCGGGTCGCTCCACAACAATCTTGCCGTCCTTATCAGCGATATAGGATGTGTTGCCTATAGTGACCGCCGCACCAGGAATCGCCTCGCCGGAAACGTTGGACGCAACCTCTAGCTCGAGGAATGCTTTGCGGGGCTCGGCGACGGCTAGGGTGATAAGTATCAGGAGCAGTGCAACAGGAAGGATGAGGCTGTGACTCCAGCGAACTCCGGGCCAGCGTCGCTCGGGCTCTGAATTGACTGGTCCATGGGAAGCGGCTAACGGAGCAATCGGCGCACGGGGGTAATTTGACAACGATGGTCTCCTGAGTGGCCGAAGCACTCCAGAATTACGACTGAGCTTATAGAGATGTCGCCTGAGGTCTTCATTGGAAAGGCCTAGCCAATCGGGGCGGACCCGTACCCAGTATAAAACGTCCGTCCGTTGACACGTTCCGCTCTGAACGGTGATACTCGTCGCCATTGAGAGCCAGGTCTCAGCTATGGCAAGTAGACATCGCCGTGCTGTGACGATGTGGGAGTTCCAGTGAAAGTACACGCCCCGGACGTCTTCCAATCCATGAAGCGTGAGCTCGACCTCGTCGAGAAGCAGCTGCAGGAATCGGCCAGGGTCGACTACCCTATCATCTCAACGATGCTTCAGGATATTGTCAAGGGAGGCGGTAAGCGGTTGCGCCCGTTGCTCTTGCTGCTGGCAACGCGGTCCTTCAGTGCTCCAGGCGAGCATGCAATCATCGCCGCCGCGGGGGTGGAGCTGCTCCACACCGCCTCACTCATCCATGATGACAACATCGATCGCGCAGCTCTCCGACGCGGCAACCCAACCCTGAACACTGAACTCAGCTCGGGCGCTGTCATCCTCATCGGCGACTATCTATTCGCCCAGAGCGCGATTCTCGCTGCGGCAACGGGTGTGCCTCGGGTGGTCATGATCTTTGCCACCTCGCTTGCCGACATCTGTGATGGCCAACTTCGCGAAACCCTCGAAGCGCACGATCTCGGACAGACCCGGGAATCCTACGAACAGCGAATTTATGGAAAGACCGCTGCCCTCTTTGCTGGTGCCGCCGAGATGGGAGCCGTTATCGGCGAAGCGCCCGAATATGCAATACAGGAGCTCCGTCGCTTCGGGACAGAGCTCGGCATGGCGTTCCAGATCGTTGACGACATTCTCGACCTGCGAGAACGAACCGATACGATCGGTAAACCTGCTGGAAATGATATTCGCCAGGGAGTTGTCACCCTACCTGTGATGATGTTCGCAGAGGGGCTGTCCTCCGAGACTGACACCCGCAGGACAATCGAGAGGATTATCTCCGGTGACGAGACGAACGATGCACGCATTGACGGCGTCGTCGCACAGATTCGTGACTCAGGTGCGCTCGAGCGTGCCGAAGATGTTGCCCGGGCCTACGTCGAGCAGGCACGGAAACGACTGGAAGTGATTCCAGACGACGAAACCCGCCGGTACTTCAACGATATGCTGGACCTGGCAGTTGTCCGGCAGTCCTGAGCAACCGAAAATGGGTGTCACGATAACCGTGACGCTCACTTTTCTTGCACCCGCTACTCCGCGTTGGCAAGCCCCTCAGTGCCCTCAACGTACGGCAGGTTCAGCGCCTCGCAGAAACGGCGAACAAAGACATCGGCTCGGACCTCTGTTGCAACGAGGACGTTCCCCACGCCCGTAACGTTCGACTGGCCTCGCGTGTCCCCCAGGAGGTCCATCGTCACCGCCTTGTGCTGCCCCGTGATGAGGGAGGAATCGAGCGCGACCGCCACCGCCAATGGATCATGCAGGAAGAAGCCAGAGCGCGCTCGCTCTTCGAAGGTCCGCTCTGATATCGCCCGGATCAGACCGGCAGACCCGCTTGCATCCGCAGGAATCGCTTCCCACATATTGCGGGTGAGTGCCGTTTGGTGCGTGACATCCAGGCCGATTGCCGTGACGTCATCCCATTCCGCATTGAATACCTGCTCCGCGGCATCAGGATCCACATAGAGGTTGAATTCCGAGAACGGAGTGATATTCCCTGGATGAAAATATGCACCGCCCATGATCACCACCCGAGTGATCTGCCGGGTAATGGCTGGACGCAGCGACAGCGCAATTGCCAGATTGGTCAACGGTCCGACCGTCACCAGGGTCAGTTCGCCGGCATATCGCTCCGCCATTCGAACGATTGCCTCCGGCCCCGTGTAGTCACACTGGGTCGCCCTCGCAGGTGGTAACTCCACACCGCCCAGCCCATTACTCCCATGTACATGGGCAGCATCCTGGTACGTGGCTGTCAGAGGACGGCTTGCACCTCGATAGACGGGCACATCTCCCTTGTCGAGCAGGGAGAGCACGCGGAGCGTGTTCTCCGTCGACGCATCGATGGGGACGTTCCCGGCGACCGTAGAGATCGCGACCGGTTCTGATTTCAGCCCAATCGCCAGCGCTATTGCCGCCGCGTCGTCGACCCCCGTATCGACATCCAACATGAGCGGTCGCTTTTCCATCAATTCTCACCCTGATCGAAAGTCGGTCGTATCCGCACCGCAATATAGACATCATTGACATTCGTGCCGGATGGGCCGGTCACGACAAGACCGCCGGCCTTCCGAAAGTAGGATGCACTGTCGCTGTTGGCCAGCGATGTCGATGGTTCCACGCCGGCCAGCCGCCCACGAGCAACGGTCTCCGGATCAGCAATAGCCCCCGCGGCATCGGCGGATCCGTCATCTCCATCCGAAGCGAGACTGGCAACGACCCAATCTCCGCCTTGTTGCTCAAGAGCCATAGCCGATACGAGCACCGCCTCCGTGTTGCGCCCTCCGGAGCCCTGTCCGGTAACCTCGACGGTGGCTTCGCCGCCACCGAGGAGAACATCCCACGTATCGTCCGACGCGCGGGCATCCTCCACCATCTTGCGTCCAAGATTTGCCGCATCGCCATCGTAGGCCTGCCACTGAAGTCGCGCGGATAACCCCTCGGCCTCCACGACGGTCTGCAACTCATTCACCATTGCAGCGTTGTCGGCGATCACAGTCCAGACATCGTGGCTGCTGTCGGGAGTACTATCGATCCGATCTTCTCCGGCCAACACCAAGCGCACTGACTCGGGCAGTCGACCCTCCACGCCAAAGCGTGAAACGACCGCCTGTGCCTCCGCAAAAGATCGATGTACCAGGACGGTCGGCCCACTCGCGATAACCTGGGGATCGTTGCCCAATACATCGGACAGCAGAAGGCTGACGCATCGAGCCGCGCCTATATGGCGGCGAAGTCCCCCGCCTTTCACTTGACTGAGCACGCTCCGAACCGCATTGAGATCGTGGATGCCCGCTCCGGCATGCATGAGCACCTCGGTCGTTTGTTGAAGATCCTGCAGGGTCAGCGGTTCGCGTGGTAGCTCCAGGAGCGCTGATCCTCCTCCCGAGATCAGGGCAAGGACAATATCGTTGGATGTCAGTCCTTCAAAAGCATCGATGATACTGCGCGTCGCTTGCTCGCCGCTCGCGTCCGGGATTGGATGGCCAGCCTCAAAGCAGTGAAAACCGCGTATTCCGGCGCCTAGGTGACCATATTTGGTGAGCACGATGCCGTCATCAATCCGGTCACCCAGGCCCTCAACGGCGCCTTCCGCCATCGCGACAGCGGCCTTGCCAATC
This sequence comes from Thermomicrobiales bacterium, assembly GCA_035936075.1. Taxonomy (GTDB): domain Bacteria; phylum Chloroflexota; class Chloroflexia; order Thermomicrobiales; family UBA6265; genus UBA6265. The sequence goes on along the minus strand of DASYWM010000164.1, from coordinate 32,812 downwards.
GCGACCACAAACACGCGGACGTTCATATCGACTGGGATAGACTGGCCGTCAACGACGAGCCTTTCGCCGTCCCACGCCATCGCCCGGGCTACCGCTGCCTTCGGCTCAACCACCTCGAGTGCCGCCCGGTACCAGCGTTCGATCCGGTCATGTATCTCCTCATACCTCTGCAACATCGGACTCCGACCCTTCGCGGAACCGCTCAAGCAGCTCCTCCAACTCGTGAGGAAGTGGGGCAGAAAAGGTGCGCATTTCCTCTGTACCCGGTAGCTTGAACGTCAGCGAAGACGCATGCAGGAACTGCCGGGTGGCGCCATGATCACGAGCAATCCTCTCTGAGACCTTGTTTCCATAGATTGCATCACCGACCACCGGGTGACCGATAAACGCCAGGTGCACTCGGATCTGGTGCGTCCGGCCCGTCTCGATCCGCACATCCAGCAGCGTCGCGTCATCAAATCGCTCCTGAACGTGAAAATGCGTGATCGCTTCGCGTCCGGCACGGCTCGTGCCCATACGTTGCCGGTTAACCTGATCGCGCCCGATCGGGGCGTCTATCGTCCCCTCTTCTTCCTCGATAATCCCGGCGACCAGCGCCGCATAGTGCTTGACGACCGACCGTTCCAGCCATTGTTCAACCAGCGAGGTTTGCGCCCGATCCGACTTGGCAAGCACCATCACGCCAGAGGTGTCCTTGTCCAGCCGGTGAACGATTCCCGGCCGGGTGGAACCTTGGATCGAAATCTCTGGGGCGTGATACAGGACCGCATTCACCAGCGTGTCCTTCGGATGTCCCGGCGCTGGATGGACCACCATGCCGCTAGACTTGTTGATAACGAGGATGTCTGCGTCCTCGTAAAGGACATCAAGCGGGATGTCCTGCGGCTCGAGATCGAACTGGCGTGGGACCGGCAGCGCCACAGTGACAACTTCTCCAGGGGTCATCTTGAAGGCAGCCCGCCGGGTTCGACCGTCGACCAGCAACATTCCTTCGTCGATCAGTGACTGGAGATACGTGCGACTCAAGTCGGGCAACTCGCCGGCAACATAACGGTCAAGCCTCATATTCCTGTGTGAGGGGTCCGGCCGGAGCTCAATAATTTCCGCGATATCCTCGGAGTCCACCCCCAACAGGGTACCTGGTGTGCGTTCATTCATGCGTATTGATTCCCTGATTTGAGCGCGTGTCACGGCGTTCTTCCTGTACCGTCGACCACAGCAGTAGAAGAACGCCCATCGTTATCATTGCATCTGCCAGGTTGAATTTGGGCCAGACTCCGACGGCGATAAAATCGACGACGTAACCGAGCCGAATACGGTCGATGATATTGCCAACCGCTCCCCCGACGACCATACCAATCGCGATCGCCATCATCGGATGCGTCCTGGATTCCCGCCACATAAGAGCAATACCTGCGACCGCAATCCCGGTTGATAGCACCGTCAGCAGTTCCGTTTGATTTGGCAAAATCCCGAAGGCCGCTCCCCTATTCTCAAGGTACTCGAAAGCGAGAGAGCTTCCGGCCAACTCCCACCGGTGCAGGGTCGATTCAGGTCCAAGCCACTGGACCATGACGGCCTTGAGCAACTGGTCCAGCACGACGATCAGGATGGGGAGCAAGACCAGAAGTGGAAAGATGGGACGGGGACTCGCGCAACGTCGTCCTGGTGCGTCTGACATTGGTTCTCCGAGAGCGTGGTCCTCCGGATCGTCCGGCCCCCTTCGACTTACTGCCTGACGGGGATGGTAGCACGCCCAACCAGCGGGGCAGGTCGCCTGTCATCAGGAGTAGAACCTGTCACTCCTATCTGAGGTTCTCTCCATTGGGCCCCTCCCGCGCCCACTATACTGGCGTGCAGTTGAATGACGTTGAGCATCAACCTAAGGACCACTTGATTCAGCCCAAGGGACAGTTGTGACATCGAACCAGAAACCGCTGCGACTCCTTATCGCCGCCGGCGGTACGGGAGGACATGTGCTTCCCGCCATCGCGGTTATCGAAGAGCTCAAATCACGAGAGATACCGGCGGAGATTCTTTGGCTCGGCAGCTACAAGGGCGTCGAACGGGATATCGCTCACTCGCATGGTATAGCGTTCGCTCCACTCCAGACCGGCAAGATCCGGCGCTATCTCTCATTAGAGACCATAACTGACCTGTTTCGTATTCCAGTGGGCATCGCTCAGGCATGGATCAAAGCACGCGCCTTCAAACCGGATGTGATCTTCAGCACAGGCGGGAATGTGAGTGTTCCGACCGTTGTCGGCGGATCTCGAGTGGCGCCTGTTCTCACACATGAACAAACAGCGCAGGTCGGCATCGCAAACAAGATTGCGGCCCGCTTCTCGGAACGCTTCGCCGCATCCTATGACGAGACTGCCAAAATTGCGCGAAGATACCACCACCACGTGGTGGTTACCGGCAACCCGGTCCGGGCTTCCCTGACTGAGGGCACGAAGATGAAAGCCTGGGAGCACTTCGGCCTGTCGCCGAATCTTCCGGTCATCTTTGTCACCGGTGGGGCGCGCGGTGCAAGCCCCATCAACCAACGTGTCGAAAAGCTATTGCCGGGACTGCTGGAGAAGACCCAGATCGTGCATCAGTCCGGTCCCTCGGTTGCAAATGAGGACGCCGCCCGCCTTCGCTCGTTGCGGGATTCCTGGCCCCAGCATGTACGTGAGCGCTATGTCGTTCAGGAATTCCTGGGCCCTGAGATCGCCGACCTCTATGCCATCACGGATCTCGTGATCGCCCGCGCCGGGGCTGGAACAGTCGCCGAACTCGCCTTTCTTGGCAAGCCTTCGATCCTTGTACCGTTGCCGGGAACGTGGGGAGACGAGCAGCGCAAGAACGCGAACCTGTTGGCAGGTGCGGACGGTGCAACCGTGATCGAGCAGGATGACGCGACACCCGAGCGCCTCGAGGAGGAGATCGTCGCACTCCTGGCCGACCCTATGCGACGGCACGCGATGGGCGCGAACGCTCGGCGCATTGCCCGCCCGGACGCCGCCGCCCGCCTTGTCGATGAGCTCCTCACCCTCGTTGATTACAGTGAGCGCTCATAGTCAGGGACTCCCCGCCTCGATAGCCTCGGCGGCAGTTGAAACCGGGATGATCTCGATACCGAGTTTCGATACCGCAGGCAGGTTCGCGGATCGTTCCGGAACGATCGCTCGCCGAAACCCGAGTCTGGATGCCTCCTGAACACGCCGCTCCAGGTGATTGACGCTTCGGAGTTCCCCCGAGAGCCCAATCTCGCCAATGCAGACCGTTGATGGCTCGACTGGCCTGTCTCTCAAGCTTGACGCCACGGCCACGGCCACGGCGAGATCAGCCGCCGGTTCCATGATCCGCAATCCTCCAACCACGTTGGCGTAGACGTCTTGGGTCCCGAGCCCGAGTCCGACGCGCTTCTGCAGGACTGCCACAAGCAACTGGAGCCGGTTCGTGTCCAACCCGTTCGCACTCCTCCGCGGCATGGAGAAACTACTCGGCGTAGCAAGCGCCTGGACTTCCACCAGTATCGGGCGCGAGCCCTCCATGGTCACCGCCACAGTTGAACCGGGAGCAATCGACGACCGCTCCTCAAGGAACGCTTCTGAAGGGTTCCGGACTTCGCGCAGGCCATCTCCAATCATTTCGAAGACGCCGACCTCATCAGTCGATCCGAACCGGTTTTTGACCGCTCTCAAGATCCGGTATTGGTGAAACCGCTCACCTTCCAGGTAGAGGACCGCATCGACCATATGCTCGAGCACGCGCGGACCGGCAATCGTACCTTCCTTGGTCACGTGTCCAATAATGAACACCGGGATGTTTCTCGGCTTAGCCCATTGCATAAGCCGGCTCGTACATTCCCGCACCTGGGAAACGCTTCCCGCCGCAGATGTGATCTCGTCGAGCATCACCGTCTGGATAGAGTCCACGACCAGCAAACCGGGCTTCGCCGCCTCTGCCGTCGCCAGGATCTCGTCCAGGTTCGTCTCCGAGAGTACGAGGATGTCGTCGGACCGCACCCGCAGACGATCGGCTCGCAACTTGATTTGCTGCGCCGATTCCTCCGCGGAGACGTAGACGACCGGCGCGTTCGGTTCAGCCAGTGCGCCGGCAGCCTGCAAGATAAGTGTTGACTTGCCAATGCCCGGATCGCCACCAACGAGAACAAGGGAGCCAGGGACCAATCCGCCACCCAGTACCCGATTGAACTCGGCGATGCCGACAGGCGTGCGCGCCTGGCCTTCCGGCGAGATCTGGTTCAGCGGCTTGAGTGCTGATGTCCCGGATACCCGCCTGCGTGCAGCGGCCTTCGGTGAGCTACGTTCATCGATGGTCTCGACCATCGTATTCCACTGCCCGCACCCGGGACATCGCCCGAGATACGCCGGACTTGCTGTTCCGCATTGTTGGCAGATCCAGGTTGTGCGTGTTTTTGCCATGATGTGCTCTCTGGACAGGAACGGCGCGACGGGATTCTCCGTCGCGCCGTTTCTTCGCCTCGTATCGGTCATCCACCTATACGGGAATGAGTTCGTTTGCCTCTGTCTCGACCGATTCCAGCGTAATCTCGTCATCCTTGACATCTGCCTTGACAGTGGTGCCGCTCGGGAACCGCTGGTCCAACAGACCCTCGGCTAACGGATCCTCGATCCGGTTCTGGATGACCCGACGTAGCGGCCGCGCACCGTAGGTGTGGTCGTAGCCTTCCTTGCCGATAAAATCCTTGGCCCCGTCGGTGATCTGAAGCGTAATGCCTTGCTCCTTCAGCTGCTCGCGCACCCGCTCCATCTCCAGGTCTACGATCTGGCGGATCTCGAGCTTGGTCAGTGAATGGAACACGATCGTAGCATCGATCCGGTTCAGGAACTCTGGTCGGAACGTCTGCTTCAGACGCTGCATGACCTTATCCTTCATCAGCCCGTGCTCGCGAGACTTCTCTCCCTCCTCATCCTGACGGGAGACAAAGCCCATCGTCATGTCCCGGGAAATTTCTTCCGCGCCGATATTCGACGTCATGATGATGATCGTGTTCCGGAAATCGACCCGGCGCCCCTTGGCATCGGCCAACGATCCATCCTCCATGATCTGGAGGAGCATGTTGAATGCTTCAGGGTGCGCTTTCTCGATCTCGTCAAGCAGGATCACAGAGTACGACTTGCGCCGCACCGCCTCCGTAAGCTGACCGCCCTCTTCGTAGCCGACATAGCCCGGAGGTGCACCAACCAGGCGTGCGACGGAATGGCGCTCCATGAACTCCGACATGTCGATCTTGATCAGGTTGGTTTCGGATCCGAAGATGAACTCTGCGAGCATCCGCGCCAGGTAGCTCTTGCCGACGCCGGTGGGCCCAAGGAAGATGAACGAGCCAATGGGTCGCCGCGGATCCTTGATCCCCGCTCGTGCTCGACGCACTGCCTTGGAGATGGTCGTGATCGCTTCGCCCTGTCCCACGATTTTCTCGTGCAGGACCTCTTCCATCTTGAGCAGTCGCTCGGATTCCTCGCCCGCGATCCGAACCAGCGGGATCCCGGTCCACATCGAGACGACGCCTGCGACATCCTCCTCTGTGACATATACCTCTTCGGCAGCCTGGGTCTCGCGGCGGTCGCGTTCCATCGTCTCGATGCGATCCCTGAGCTTTCGCTCGCGGTCTCGCAGCTCTGCAGCCAGCTCGAACTCGCGGCTGTTCACTGCGTCCTCAAGCTCGTTCTGCAGCGACCCGAGTCCGGTCATTGCATCCTTCAAGGTAGGAGGCGCCGCCGATCGTTGCATCCGCACTCGCGAGGATGCTTCGTCGATCAGGTCAATCGCCTTGTCCGGCATGAAACGGTCAGGGACATACCGTGCCGCGAGGTTGGCCGCTGCATCAAGAGCCTCATCAGAGATCTTGAGCTTGTGGTGCACCTCGTACAACTGTCGCACGCCTTTGAGGATCTGGATCGTTTCCTCGATCGAGGGTTCCTGCACGTGCACAGGCTGGAAGCGTCGCTCAAGGGCAGCATCGCGCTCGATATGCTTGCGGTATTCGTCGAGGGTGGTTGCGCCGATCGTCTGGAGCTCGCCTCTGGAAAGCGCCGGCTTCAGTATGTTCGCCGCGTCCACTGCGCCCTCGGCAGCCCCGGCACCAACTAGCGTGTGAAGCTCATCGATGAAAAGGATACTCTTCGTTTCCTTGACCTCGTTCACGATCTTCTTGAGGCGCTCTTCGAACTCACCACGATACTTCGTGCCCGCGACAAGCGCTCCGATGTCGAGCGCGACCAATCGCTTGTTCTGCAACTGATCGGGGACATCACCGGAAACGATTCGCTGGGCAAGGCCCTCGACGATGGCCGTCTTTCCAACGCCCGGTTCGCCGATTAACGCCGGATTATTCTTCGTGCGGCGTGAGAGAATCTGCATCACGCGGTCAATCTCGGTGCTTCGCCCAACGAGCGGCCCGAGTTTATCGGAGCGTGCTGCCTCTGTGAGATCAAAGCCGAGCGAGTCGAGGTACGGCGTCTTGGTCTGCGCCTGTCCCTTGCCCGATGGCCCTGCCGAGGATGGCGAGGAGCCGCCCTGACTGACAACCTGCATGACCTGGGTGCGGACCTTCTCGAGGTTTACCCCGAGGCTTTCAAGGACACCGGCGGCGATGCCCTCGCCCTCGCGAACGAGGCCCAACAGCAGGTGCTCGGTACCGATGTAATGGTGATTCAGCCGCCGTGCCTCATCCACTGCCAGCTCGATCACCTTCTTGGCGCGTGGTGTCAGCCCGATTTCGGCCAGCACCATGGTTTCCCCACGCCCAATGATGAACTCCACTGCCGAGCGAACCTTGGGCAATTGCACGCCCATGTTCGCCAGCACCTTTGCTGCAACTCCGTCACCCTCACGCACCAACCCGAGAAGCAGATGTTCGGTCCCGATGTAATTGTGGTTGAACCTCTGCGCCTCTTCCTGGGCGAGCGTGAGGACCTTGCGGGCTCGATCTGTGAATTTGTCGAACTTCTCCGCCATCCTGGCTCTCCCGTCTTATGGTGAGCATCGATGAATGAAATCACCTTGCGTCACTGTGATACCTGCGTGACTTCCAATCCAAGACCAGCGCCCGATGGCTGTACATCTTCAACGTTCGAGCTTGCCCTTGTGTTTCTAATCCTATACCCGATTGGCCCTCCTGTCACAGGGTCAGGGATGGACAATACCGGCATGTGCTCAATGACACCTGCCGGTATTGACTATTCTATGCAATTCCGCAACCAGAAGTCACCCGGTTGACACGAATATGTCCGATTACCCCTCGCTTGATTCCTCATCACCAACCGTGTCCTGGAGTACGTCCTTCTCCGTGACTTCGGTCGCATCGCCACCATCTTCGGCGGCGGGAGCGACGGTGTCTTCAGACTCCGTGGCCGCCGCTGCCGCGGCGGCTTGCTCGTCGGCTCCTGCGAGAAGGTCAGCATCGGCTCCGGCCATGGCAAACGCCATCGCCATCGCAGACATGCTTTCGTCCTCGAAGTTGGCTCCGCCCTCTTGCTGCTGTTGCTGCTGTCGAGCACGCTGGCGCTGCTGACGCTGCTGGGCGGCCTGCTCGGCACGGCGGCTGCGCTCCTCGAACGCGGCTACCTGGGCTTCGCCAAGCGCCGGCGTCGCGGCGTCGACATCAAGTGGCTCTGCGGTTCCCGTTTCGGTTCTGGCGGCCGGAACCTCGGAAGGAGCAGGCTCATCCTGGCGTGTTCCCGTCAGTCCTTCAGCATCAAGGGACACGCGGATGCGCTGGGCAAGCGCGTCACGCTCCTCGAGAATTTCCTCGCCGAAGACTGCCTGAAGCTCAGCGTCGGGCGTATCGAGCGCGCGTCGAAGGCTGAGGCCCATCCGGCGACGCTGCGGATCGATGCGGATGATTCGCAGGAGTAGGTCCTGGCCTTCCTGCACGACCTGCTTCGGATGCTGGATCCGCTCGTCGGCAAGCTCCGAGACGTGGATAAGGCCCTCGATGCCGTCCTCGATGCGGGCGAACGCACCAAAGTTTGCCAACTGGGTGACCGTACCCTTGACGAGCTGTCCGACCTCGTATGAGTTCGCGACGCGGCTCCAGGGCTCCGCCTGTGTGCGCTTGATCGAGAGCGCAATTTTCTTCTCGGTGGCATTGATGCCCAGCACGTAGACATCTACTTCTTCGCCGATTCTGAGCAGTTCGCTTGGGTGGCGAACGCGGCTCCAGCTCAGTTCGGAAAGGTGAACGAGTCCATCGGCTCCGCCGATGTCCACGAAGGCACCGAAGTCGCAGATCGAGGAGACGCGGCCCTTGCGAATCTCGCCCTCATGCAATTCCTGGATCAACTGCTCCTTCATCACGTCGCGGCGTTCCTGAACGGCCTGCCGCTCCGAGAGGATGAGGCGATTCCGGTGTCGGTTGATCTCAATGACCTTGAGCGGCAGACTGCTGCCAATCAGGCGCGCCATATCCGCCTGCTTCGCAGCCTCATCACCACCGCGGATTTCGCTGACTTGAGATGCCGGAACGAACCCACGAACGCCGTCGAGATTCACCAGCAGGCCACCCTTGTTGTAATTGGTGACCTCCGCCTCGATGACCTCGTTGGCCTCGTGCAGCTCCTGCAAGCGCCTCCAGCTCTTCTCCTGTCGGGCACGATCGATGCTGACGACTGGATGACCTTCCGGGTTTTCGGGCTGAACCACGAAGACCAGAATGTTGTCGCCAACCTGGAGCTTGTCCTTCTCCTCAGTGGAAAGGCTCGAGTACTCCTTCGACGGAACGATGCCTTCTGCCTTGGAACCGATGTCCACAAGCAGCTCGTCCCGATCGACGTGCATGATGATGCCTTCCAAGACGTCCCCGTATTTCAGGGTCTTGTAGTCATGGCTGGGATCACTGAGGAATTGCTCCATGAGCGAGGCACCATCGAGCTCCTCGTCGAGTTCGACCCCGTTAGCGGTGGTTTGTGCAGAAGCATCCATTGTCTGCTCCTGCTCATCACCGTTCACTTGTGCTTCTTGCTCACGAACGTCCGTACCGTCCATAGACCATCCTTAAAAACCAAAAGTCACGCAACAATCCTCACACCGGATTATTTCAGGGCGGAATCGCCCTTTCCGGGGAGGCTAGCCACAATCATACCGGAAAATCCCATTCAGGACAACGATAAACGCTGCTCGCCAAAATAGGTTCTCAAATGCAAAGCGCTTACTTTGCAGCCTCAAGTGCCTCCAATGTCGCATCAAGTTCCGGCTGTGCAACCCAGCCCATATGACCAATCCGGTTCACGCTATCAGCAAGTTTACCTTGTCCTACCGCGATCTCAACACCCGACGCATCGCGTACCTTGTCGCGGAACGTCGCCGCGCTCATCCCCGACGGCGGAATGAAGGCGGTGACTGAGTCGGAGACATACCGTGGATCTGCAAGGATCTCGATCCCGATCCGCTCCATGCCCTCCCGGAGGTGGGTTCCGAGTCTCTTGTGGCGCTCGAAGAGTTGGTCAATGCCTTCGGTCTGTACGGCCTGAAGTGCGGCGTCCAGTGCGAACAGGGCTGTGAGCGGGCCTGTCGTCGGGTGGTAGTTCTGGGCCGATGCCTCTGCCATGGCGATTGCGTCCCAAGTCGCCCGGGGATATCCCTTTTGGTGCCTGGCCACTTCAAGGGCGCGCTCGCTGAGAGCGCTGATCATCAATCCCGGAGGACACATCCACGCCTTCTGCGCACCAGATAGCACCCAATCCAAACCGTTCTCATCCATGTTGATCGGAAGCGCTGCCGCTGAGCTGACGGCATCAACGAGCACCAGTGCTCCCGCATCGCGAGCAACAGATGACAGGTCATCCAATGGCTGGGTGACGCCTGTCGATGTCTCGTTATGCGTGATCAATACTGCCTTGACATCCCCGTGCGCGGCGATCGCGGCCTTCAGCATCTCGGGGGTGACCGCTTCGCCCCACTCAACTTCCAGACGGTGAACGTGAAGCTGGAGCGCCTCGGCCACACGCGCGTATCGGCCACCGAAATCACCGGCCACCGTCACTACGACGTGGTCACCCGGTGCCAGAAGGTTCACAATCGAAGCCTCGAAACCGGTGGTCCCGGTTCCTGCCCAGAGCAGCACGAGCCCCTTCTCGGTACCATGCACCCTCTTCGCGATCGGCTGGATGCGCGCCATCGTCTCCTGTACCTCTGGCCCGCGATGCGGCACCATCTCGTGCGTCAGGGCCTGAACGACATCCGGGTGCAAAGGCGTTGGTCCGGGAATGCGCAACCATCGGCCTTGATCGAGTCTGGGATCCACGTGGCACTATCCTCTCATGCAAACATACGAACGGACGAACTACATCACATGCGCGATCCGGTTTCATCCGTCCCAACTTGCACATTATCCAGGTGTTCCGGGTGTGTGAAAACAACCAAGTCGGGAGTAAACCGATCCTCCTCGATGGTAATGAGCCCCACGCCGAAATGCGGATGCCATCTGCGTTCGACGGCCGACCCAGGGTTGAACAGAACTGTCTCGTTGATCTTCTCCAGAAGCGGCTTGTGACTGTGCCCGAAGAGGACGCAATCGACCTTGCCAACCCATCGCTTGATTGCTTCATCCCGGGCCGAGCGACCACCATGCCCGTGAATAACGCCGAACGTGAACCTGCCAACACTGAAGCGGGTTGTTCTGGGCAACACCACCTGCAGTTCCTCGTCGTCATTATTTCCGTGAACGGCGATGAGAGGAGCAATGTCGGCAATTTCGTCCAGCACGGGCCGGGAGTTGACATCGCCGAGATGGACCATCAACCCGACATTCGCGCGTCGGAAGAATCGGATCAGGGCAGGGTGGAGCTCGCGGGAACTATGGGGATAGATGTGCGTGTCGGAGATCACGCCGATGGTAAGGGGAGCATCGAAATTCCGCTCCCGCGTTGTCGGTCCTGCTGCCTGGCTTCGCCTACTCATCAAGCACCGAGAAGATCACGCCTGAAGCGATGCTTACAAGAATCGATCCCAGAACTGCACCTACCCAGCTCACTTCAATACCGGGAACCAGAAAGGATCCGAGGCCGAATAACGCCGCGTTGATCACGAGGGAGAAGAGACCAAAGGTAAGACATGTGATCGGAAAAGACAGAAGGCGCACGATCGGCTTGATGAATGCGTCAATGACGCCCATCACCAGGCCGAAAATAATCACGCTCTGGGGGGTATCAAATGTCAGCAATCGCTCGGAGATGGTCGCGGTGGCCAATGCGGCAATCACCGCGGAGAGCGCATAGGCAATAAGTCGGATCATTCGTCCACTTCGTCTATCTCGTACGACAGCAGGCCTAGGGTAACGGAGCCAGCGTCGAGTATACGTGCACTTCGTGTCCTGATCCTAGATATTCCTCACAATTTGAAAGCAAGAGACAGATTGTCCCCGATGTTTGCATCCACCTCTATGGTGGCAGATGGCTGTTGGACCATCAAGCATCAACAGGGTTAGGGAGGACACCGATGAACGTGGCACAAGGCGACGCTCAACGTGGCAGCGCCAATACCCGGTGGTCAGCCGTAACCAAGAGGGACGTATCCGCTGAGGGGCAGTTTGTCTTCGCGGTGCGGACCACGTACATATTTTGCCGTCCCGGCTGTCCTGCAAAGACCCCGCGTCGTGAAAATGCCGAGTTCTACGACACCCCGGCACGCGCCATCCAGGAGGGATACCGCCCCTGCAAACGGTGCAATCCTTCTGGAACTTCTACCCGTCAGCGCCATCTCGAGGTGATTGCCGAAGCCTGTGAATCGATTGCGGCCGCTGACACCGTGCCAACACTCGCGCACCTTGCGTCGAGCGCGGGCATGGGCCCATACCATTTCCATCGCACCTTCAAGTCGATCACCGGCCTCACGCCCGGGCAGTATGCCCGAAGCCACCGCGCCGCACGAGTGCGTGAAGAGCTACCGACATCGCCATCTGTCGCGCAGGCCGTCTACGAAACCGGATACCAATCCTCGGGCCGTTTTTACGCGTCAACCGATATGACTATTGGCATAACTCCATCGGCGTATCGTGATAGTGGCCCGGGCGAGCGTATTCGTTTTGCAATTGCCGACACGTCCCTCGGCCTTCGCGATTGCAGCCACCGACAAAGGGATTTGCTCGATCGGGTTTGGGGAGGATCCAGAGACTTTGTTCGCGCAGGTGCAAGAACAGTTTGACAGGGCGGTGATTGTCGGAACTGATCCGGCCTTCGAGGAAACCGTTGCGGAGGTAATTCGTATGGTGAACGACCCGCCGGAAGCCTTCGACTTCCGCTCAATCTCCGCGGGACCGCGTTTCAGCATCGCGTCTGGAACGCCTTACGGAAGGTTCCAACTGGTACGAGACCCACATACTCGGAACTGGCAGCACTGATCGACGCGCCATCGTCGGTCAGGGCTGTGGCCCGCGCCTGTGCGACCAACCCGGTCGCGGTCGCTATTCCCTGCCATCGACGCGTCCGCAAGAACGGCGATCTCGCTGGCTATCGATGGGGACAGGAGCGGAAACGCGAGTTACTCGACCGGGAGAGCGGGCAATGACGAGCGCAAAATCACCTAGGGGCGACCACGTGGCGTTGATCGTAACTCCTCGCGGCGTAAACAACTCTTCGCAGCCGCAATTCCTCCGGTCTTGATCGCCAACATCAGCGTGATCGTCCACCCCTCTGGTAACTCGAGATGGCCAGCGATGGACCTGAGGAGATCAGAAAGCACACTGCTCGTGCTATCATATGGAAAGTATTGAAGGATTTCACCGGAACAGGGACGCGCCATGGCGACAACATCTAGAACAGAGGATGTCGGCTGTCCGGTTGCCCGGACGGCTGAGATCATAGGAAACAAGTGGACCCCGCTTATTGTGCGCGACCTTGCTCACGGGCAGAAGCGGTTTAGCGAGCTGGAACGATCCCTCCGGGGTATAAGCCCGAAAACACTTTCCGAGCGTCTCAAAAAGCTCGAGGATTGCGAGGTTGTTGACCGGCGCTGTTTCGCCGAAGTGCCGCCGCGCGTCGAGTACACCTTGACATCCAAGGGCTATGCCCTCCTCCCGGTTATCGACAGCATGCGCGAGTTCGGGCGGGACTGGCTGAGCGACGACGACTGCGGACCTGAAGAAGCGTAGAGCGCACGGGCCCGCGCTCGCGAATGCGAGTAGCTTCATTCCGATCTCGCGTGGATGAGCGAACAGATGGGGCTTTTCTTGTGAGAATCGCCTCCCCTCAGCTTCTCCATATCCGGACAAGCACGGTCAGGGTCATTACCGCGATGGCGAGAAAGACCGTTCCGAAAAGCCATCCATGCCAGCTCCCGAATGTCGGTTGCATCGCCAGATAGAGCATCGCGAAACCGATCATTCCCGCAGCCGAAAGAATGGCCAGTGCGAGGCGATTGACCATACTATTCAGGCCCTGGATAGTCTCGGGTAGCTCCTCGTAATGGACGTGAAACGTCAGGTCATTGCGGTCGATCCTGGAGAGGATGCGTTGGATGTGCCCCGGCAACGATGCACCCAGGAGCGCGATCTCCAACGGCCGCGCCCGCAATCGGTCCTTCCAGAATCCCAATGAGGAAAATCGCTTCATCGCGTGGCGGATCGTAGGATCCACCAGCTCGATCACGTTGAGCTGCGGGTCGAGCGTGCGGGCAAGCGACTCCGCCATGGTGGCCGTCTTGGCAAGCAAGGCCAGCTCACTGGGTAAACGAAGCCGATGTCGACGCATCATTGCCATCACATCTCCAACGATCATCGGAAGTGGCACGGACTCCAGCGGTGCACCGACATATTGGCCTACGAGATAGGAGATATCCCGCTCCATCGCCTGTCGGTCCCAGCCGGGCTGCACGGCACCAAGCTGGGTGATCTCATCAACAATTCGGGAGGAATCTCTCTCGGCGCAGGCAAGCGTCAGCAACAGGAGCCGCTCCCGCAATCGCTCGTCGATGGACCCGACCATCCCAAAGTCGTAGACGACCAGAGCGCCATCCTGATCCACCACAAAATTTCCTGGATGGGGATCGGCATGGAAGAGTCCGATATCGAGAATGCCCTCGGCGAGCATTTGGATGACCGATTCAATCAACTTGATCGTGTCGTGGCCCGCCCCGCGCAGGGACTGAACATCATCGATTGGGATGCCATCGATCCGCTCCATGGTGAGCACCCTCGATGTCGTCAGGTCTCTCACCACTGCGGGAATACGGATTGCCGGATTGGAAGCAAAGGCACGGTGGAAGCGCTCGAGGTTCCGTGCTTCATGCTGGTAATCGAGTTCCGCGCGAATTGTCCAGGAGAACTCTCGGATAAGCCCGGAGACATCATGCTGTCGCAGTTTGGCTGAGCGCTGTTCCGCGATCCTCGCTACATCAGCGAGGATGGACAAGTCCTGCTGGATCAGCGCAGCTACGCCCGACCGCTGCACCTTGACCACCACCTCGGAACCATCGTGCAGCGTTGCCGCATGAACTTCCCCGATGGACGCGGCAGCGAGAGGCACAAGGGAGAATGAGGTATAAAGTGACTCAATGGAACCACCAAGCTCCTGCTCCACGATCCTCCGGATGGCGGCGGGGTCGTCAGGCGCCACAGCATCCTGAAGCTGCTCCAGCTCATGGATATAGACCGGAGGCAAAAGATCGGCACGGGTGGAAAGAATCTGACCCAGCTTCACGAACGTGGGCCCGAGCTCTTCGAGAGCACGATGAAGATGGCGTGCGCGGCGGGCTGTCACGCGCCCGGCCGGCTGGACATCTTCCTGCTCTGCATCATGGCGGCCTCGCGGATCGAAGGGCGCGATGAGGCCTCCCAGGCCATGCGAGAGCAGCACACGCACGATTTGCCGGTAACGCCTGGCATGGCGACGGTGCAGGAACATGGTCTCGATCATTCGCGCTCCAGTTGCGGCCGCTTCCAATCAACCCTGTTTGCAGGAATCATATGCTCCACGGTGCCCGGTATACTGTCGCAGGTCGAATACATGCATGCCATTCGGCATGGGGAAACAAAAGGACACGCACGCGCACATGGCAGCCACGGTAGACAAGACATCCAGCACGGAGACCAGGAGAAGCGGGCCCCGCGCCTTTTCCGGAATACAGCCCTCTGGCAATCTTCACCTGGGGAATTATCTCGGAGCGATCAGGAACTGGGTCCTGCAACAGGACGAATACGACAGCGTTTTCAGCATTGTCGACCTCCACGCCCTTTCCCTCGCCACGACACGCGAGAGCATGCAGAGCAACATTCGTAACCTCGCGAATACGATAGTGGCAGCCGGTGTTGACCCGGGTAAAGCAGTTCTCTTCGTCCAGTCAGATGTGCGCGAGCATGCCGAGCTCTGCTGGCTGCTTGGATCTGTGACCCAGTTCGGTGAGTTGCGCCGGATGACGCAGTTCAAGGACAAGGCGGGCGAACACGAGGAAGGCGTAAGTGCCGCGCTCTTCGTCTACCCCGTCCTGCAGGTGGCTGACATCATTCTCTATGACGCGAATAAGGTTCCCGTCGGTGAGGACCAGAAGCAGCATATCGAGCTGACCCGTGACGTCGCATACCGCTTCAACCAGCGCTATGGCGAGACCTTTGTCTTGCCCGAGCCGGACATCAAGACAACCGGTGCCCGGATCATGGCGCTCGACGACCCGACGAAAAAGATGAGCAAGTCGTCTCCGAACCAGAACAGCTACATCGCGCTCAACGATGAACCAGACGTTATCCGGAAAAAGATTCGTCGAGCGGTAACCGATTCCGGCTCCGAGATCGTCGCCGGGCGTGACAAACCAGCCCTCACGAATCTGATGTCGATCTACGCGATCCTCTCGGATAATTCCCTTGAAGGCGTTTCCGAAAAGTTTATTGGCAAAGGGTATGGCCCTTTTAAGCAGGAGCTCGGAGAGGTGGTCGTAGACGCGCTGGCGCCGATCCAGCGGCGCCTCCGGGAGCTCGAGGAATCGCCGGAGATCGTCGACGCTATCCTTGCCGAAGGTGCTGAGGAAGCCCGCACGATTGCCTCTGCCAAGATGCGGCTCGTCCGCGAGCGAATGGGACTGGGTGGAGCCGGGTAGCTACAAATCGGACCGAAAGTTGCACAAGACGGGGGACGACGCATGTCGTCCCCCTTTCTCATTTGTTTCCGACTTGTGCCCATCCACCACCGTTATCGCCTTTCCGGGCGACAACTGCATGCGACATGCTGCTTATGCCTATACCGCGGCTTCCACTACTTTTGCCCGCTTCTCCATGATCGTCGTGGAATGCCCACCATCGAGCCGGGCATCGGGACGGATATGGACGAGCGCGTGATTTACGGCCGTAACCGCCTCTGCAGCTCCGGTCGCGATCAACTTGAACTTCGCCGGGTACGTCGCGATATCACCCGCCGCGAAGACGCCTGGGATGCTGGTCTGCATCGTCTGGATATCAACAGCGATTTGGTTACGCTTCAGCTCGAAGCCCCAGGAGCGTAACGGACCCGGATCGGCCTTGAAGCCGATCGCACAAATCAGCTCGTCGCATTCGAGGTCAGTCGACGTGCCGTCCTGATGGGTGAACGTAAGACCTGAAATGCGCCCGTCATCACCCGCACGAACTGTGGTGACCTCGTACCCGGGGTAATGAAGCACGACAGTGGATTCCTCGAGTTCCTGCACTGAAGCTTCATGTGCCCGGAACTTCGATCGATGGATGAGGTTGACACTCTCGGCGATCGGCTCGAGCGTGGCCGCCCAATCAACCGCTGAATCGCCTCCTCCAACAATCACCACCTTCTTGTCCCGGAAGTCATCCACGCGCTTCGCAAAGTAATGAACGCCATTACCTTCCAGTTCCACCACACCACTCGCCGTGAGCCGTGTTGGTTCAAACGCTCCAACTCCCGCGGCAATGATGATCGCCTTGCTACGCCGAACACCCTTGCTCGTCTTCATCGCGAAGCTGCCATCATCCAGCTGTATGAGGTCCTGAACCTGTTCCGACAGCCGAATCGTTGGGTCTGACCTCATTGCCTGTTCGAGGCACGCAGCCACGAAATCCTTGGCGAGCACCTTCGGATAACCGATGACGTCGTAGATGTACTTTTCGGGATACATTGCGGCGCATTGCCCACCAGCCTCCTCAAGGGAGTCGATGATCTGCACGCTCATGCCCCGTAGGCCAGCATAAAACGCCGCGAAGAGACCGGTGGGCCCCGCCCCGATGATGTTCACGTCAAAGACCTGCTCGTTCTCATCGATCACGAGCCCGTCTGTCTGCTGCTTCAGTTGGTTGCTCACGGGCAACATGCTCCTGCTCAGTTATGTGCCATTGCCCGTCCGATAGGAGGAAGCACCTGGCGATCCATTTCAGGGATTTTACACCGGGCGCGCTTAGGACCCGCGAGGGCGCATCGCCGATGTTCCGGTTAGCCACAACGCGTTGGTGTTCCCGGTACAATTTTACGGGACGTATCGTAGGTACAGGGGCACAACGTGAGTAGCGAGCGATTCAAGAACTGGGCCCGAGCCCGGATGTCTCCGACGACCTGGGACCGTGCGTCCGCAACACTGGCGGGCATAGGCCATGCCATGGCGGAACTGGGCAGCAATACTCGTCACTGGGCCAGCATCGGCAGCGATCATGTGACTTCGATGCGTGCGGCGCGTATCGAGCCTTGGCGGCTCGTCTTTGCCTTCACCATCGTCATTGTCCCCGCACTTCTGCTTGCGTCGATCACGCCCCATCTCGGTCCTGAGATACCCATCGTCTTCTTTCTCCTCTCTGTCGCGCTTGCCACTTACGTCGCGGATTGGGTCGGGGGGTTGACCTCGGCGCTGACCAGTCTGCTGGTGCTCGATCTCTTCTTTCTGGGCATCCGCGGACGCTTTGATTTTTGGGATCTCAGGAACCAGGTCTGGGTACTCCTGGTCTTTGGACTTGGCTCCGCGCTCTTCGTCTCGTTATTCGAGCATCTGAAATATGACCGGGCAAGCGCAAAGCTGGAAGCCTCGGCGATGCGAGCAGCAAATACCGCTTTCAACGCCGTGGAGATTGCCGCGGCAAGTCGTCCTGCCGGCGACAGCGAAGCGTTCGTGAGCGTGCTGCAGTCGATCCTCACAGCGATGGTGCGCGTCAACCGCGCCTCCGCCGGCGCGCTCTACCTTGTAGACGCTCCCAATGCCACCTTGGTCCAGGCGGCTACCTACGGCGACACCTCCGACAGCAGTCTATCTCCCGCCGACGACCCAACTCGCACGATCCCCATCGACTATGGCTTCGCGGGCCGTGTGGCAAGTGAGCGCCGCCCTATTGCCATTGCGGATATCGAAAGTGATCCCGAGTTCGAAGACGTACTAAACACAAATCCTCACGTTCGTGCAGTAGTTGGTGTGCCGATTTTTGGTCCCACCGATGCGCTCGCCGGTGTGGCGTGGGTCGGGCTCTACGTCCCCTACCGTTTCTCCCAGACTGCCATTGCCCGTTTGCAGGCACTCGCCCATCGTACCGTCGCCTTCATGGAATCCGCTCGCCTTGCCGACGCTCAGGAAGAGCTGCTTGACCGGGTCCAGGACAATCACCGGCGCCTGCAGTCCGTCATTCAGACGATGCCGGAAGCCGTCATGGTGGCCCGTCCTCCACATGGATTAATCGTGACGTTCAACGCTGCCGCGCAGCGGATGTTTGGTCTCCAGGCACATACCTCACAGCTGGTCTCCCGCCGCGTGGATCAGCTGGCTGTGACAAGCGAACCGGTCGACGCCGTTCCCGTTATGCCGATGGTCCAGGCAATGACGGAAGGGATAACTGTTACGGGCGTGGAGTTGGTCGTCCGCACACCGGGCGGCACCATGCTTCCCGTGGTTGCCAGCGCGGCCCCGTTGAAAACCGACGAAGGAGATATCGATGCCGTCGTCGGGGTCTTCCAAGATGTGGCCCCACTCAAGGAGGCGGAACGCCTGCGAGACGAGTTCATCTCCGTTGTCTCCCACGAGTTGCGCTCTCCCCTCACCCCTATCCGTGGCTTTGCGCAGATTATGGCAAGAGAGCTCGATAGGGAGGGCGGGCACGAACAACATGTCGCATGGCTGAACACCCTTCAGCAGCACACCGATCGGCTCACCCGACTCGTGGATGATCTGCTGGATGTCTCCCGGATGCGCGCCGGGCGCTTGAGGGTACTGCGGGAAGACGTGGATGTTGTGGAGCTGTGCCGTGCACTTGTGGAGTCAAAGGGAGCGACCCAATCGACGCACAATGTCATCCTCGACACCGACCTTACCTCACTCACCGCCCGGATGGACGGTGACCGGGTCCATCAGATCGTCGATAACCTGGTCAGCAATGCGATTAAGTACACCGACGGAGGCACGGTCACCGTTGGCCTGGCTCTCCAGCCTGACGGTGATATCCAGATCTCGGTAAGCGACGAGGGTTCAGGCATTCCACAGCGTGAGCGCGAATCGCTCTTCACGGCTTTCTATCGGGCACGGTCTGCTAACGAGAGCGCTGTTCCCGGTCTCGGCCTGGGGCTCTATATCGTGCGGGAGCTGGTACTCGCGCACAATGGCACCATCACAGTCGACGAGGCTGCAACAGGGGGAGCCCGATTTACGGTCGAACTCCCCCGCAATATGAACGTCCTTTAGTTCCTCAAGAGGAGCAGACTACGGGCGAATCCGGATGCTCGGCAACGCGGTGTCGTAAAGACCACCGGTGCCATCTCCCCCGATCAGCGGAGGGAGCGGACCGTTCGTGCCGTCGGACGGCACCGCGCTGTCATACCGCCCCGGCGACCACGGGCCCTGCAGCGCAGAGGTTTGGGCCGTCGTGGTACCACCTGATGCATCCAACGTTTCGCTCGTGCCCCCTACATTGACTGTGGTGTCCGTTACAGGTTCATCAGTCGGGGCAGTTAAGGCGTTCGGTTCGGATACGGTTTCAGCGTCAGTGGAAGCTGGGTCTGTAGTGTTCCCGTCGGATTGCACCTGCTCGTTCGAGAGTTCTTCACTCGAGACCTGTTCTGTCGAAACTTCCTCCGTCACAACCTGGCCACTAGGAGCCGGCACTTCTGCTACGGGGACTGACTCAGCCGGCGGAATGTATGGAGACTCAGTCTGGGGGACATATGGAGGCTCCGTCGGAGGCTCGTACGGTGCTTCAGTGGGTGCTGGCAGCTCAGGCGCCTCGAGAACGACCAGCGAATTGGCAAGAGAGAGCGAATCAGAGCCCGTCATGTTGTTGCTGCTGACGGTATACAGCACGCCATTGGCGATCCACCACACCTGGTCATAGATCGGCGTGCTGCCACCGGCAGGAATACCGGTGTCCTGGATCGCATCCCATCCCTGCACGGTGGCATTAATGTTCAGCTGCTTGTTCAGATCCGCCGGTGAGCCGGCCGGAAGTGCTCCTCCCACCACACCCTCAATGTATAAAAACGTGGGCGACCCGCCAGGAACCATCCAGTAGAGCTGATAGTACCCGTCGCTCGCCGTGATGCTCGGGCTTACTCCGGAAAACGGCTCCGGTATCCAACTCGGCACCAAAACGTCGATCCCAATGTCCAGTGATGCCGCCGCCTCCGACGACATCCAGTCAACGTTCTGCGCATACACCGATACCATCGTCGCCGGCTGGAGCGGCGAGGCAGCGACCGAATAAGCTGCTCCGCCTGCGAGCAGAGACAGGGCAACGACCCCTGCCGAAAGCGTTTGACATAGCTTGTAGCGCCGACCGAAAACTGGACGGGTAAGGATCTTCACGGATCTGCTCCTCAGAGGGATGGACTCCATCAACGGGCTCGATCAGCAGGTTTAAAGAGATGCCTCACCAACCTGGAGTCTTCACTGTCAGTCTACAATGGACGGTGCCCGACGGTCACGGGTTTCTCCTTCTCCAACTCTTTCAGTCCCGGCCTCGTTTCGCTGGCAACGGGTACGCCCATTTGGCCCTATACTTGGCTGTTGCGGCGAAGGACCCTTGTGGGGACATCTCGAGGGTCGCTGCAGTGTGCACCATGCTACAGGAGATTCCCTTGTCCACCAAACCGATCATTCAACTGGTTCCGGAGTCCTCGGCTCCCGCCGCTGTGGCACCTCGGCGCCTTCCCACCAACGGCAAGCGCTTTTTCATTTGGACCATGGGTTGCCAGATGAATGAGGCTGACAGCCAGAAGGTGGCGGCCATGCTTCAGGAAGTTGGCTACGAGAGGGCGCCCAACGAAGAAGAAGCCGACATCGTCGTGCTTAATTCCTGCGTCGTCCGCCAGGCCGCGGAGGACAAGGTAGCTGGCAAGTTGCACTCTCTCGCCCGCCTCAAGAAGGCAAAGCCCGAGATGCCGCTGGTCCTTACCGGTTGCATGGTCACCCGTCAGCAGGAGAAGCTGAAGCAGACATTCCCGCATGTCGATCTCTTCTTCGATCCCTCGGATTTCGACAAGCTTGTTCAGGTCGTGCCGGAACTTAACGACCTTGAGGATGATCTTGCTCAGTTGCCCCACTACTACCAACCTGAACTTGCCACGGGCAAGGCCGGCGTCTCCGCATTCGTGCCGATCATTTACGGATGCAACTTCGTTTGCTCCTACTGCATCGTTCCCTATCGCCGGGGCAAGGAGACCAGTCGCCCATTCAGCGACATAATTCTGGAAGTTGAGCGCCTCGTCTCGAACGGTGTCCGTGAGGTCACCCTGCTCGGCCAGACCGTGAATGCATATGGGCACGATCTCCACGAAAAGACGACCCTCGCGCACTTGCTTGAGGCGGTCAACAACATCAATGGGCTAGATCGGCTTCGCTTCCTCACATCCCACCCGAAGTACATGGGAGACGACGTCATCCACGCTATCCGCGATCTGGACACAGCGTGTGAGCACATGAACCTTCCCGTTCAGGCAGGGGACAATGAAGTATTGCGGCGCATGCGGCGAACCTACACGCGCGATCTCTGGATGGAGCGTATAGCCTACACCCGGGAGCAAGTCCCTGGTGTAACAGTGGCGACAGATATCATCGTCGGATTTCCGGGGGAGACCGACGAGCAGTTCCTCCAAACCTACGACATGCTCGAGCAAACGAAGTGTGACAAGGTCCACCTCGCAATGTACTCACCAAGACCGGGAACGCTCTCCTCGCGATGGGAAGACGACATCCCGCATGAGGAGAAATTTCGCCGCCATCAGGCGATTGAGAAGCTGCAGGAACAACTGTGTACCGGCATCAATGGCAATCGCCTTGGCGAGACCTACGAGGTGCTTGTGGAAGGCAAGTCCAAGGGCAGGTGGACTGGCCGAACCCGTGGGAATACGCTGGTGCACTTCGACGACGACCGGGATGTGCTCGGGAAGATGGTGGATGTGCGGATCACCAAAACCAGCCCGTGGTTCCTCCTTGGAGAGCCGTCCGGGGAACCTCATTGAGATAGCGTTGATATACGCCCGGCGTCAATTCTGGCCGCCAGAGTCAGGACGACCGCCCGCAAGCACGAGCATCTGCGACCACCTGACGCCAATACCTCGCCAAAAGACACCGTATGAAAGGATCATTACCCTTGGCAAACTCGAAGCAAAAGCCCATAACCAAGAAACAACTCAACCAGCAAGCTCTGGAGGCATCACTTGAGAGCCGCTGGGAAGACGCCCTCAAGATCAATGATCAGATTCTTGAGCGGTTTCCGCGCGAAGCGGAAGCCCTCAACCGAAAGGGACGAGCACTCATCGAGCTGCGTCAGCTTAGCGCTGCCCGGGATGCGTACAGCGAAGCCCTCAAGGCGGATCCTGCCAACATGATCGCCCGCCGCAATCTTCAACGATTGGAGACGTTGCACAACCGCCCCACAGGCCAGCCGGAAGGCAAGATGACGGCCGATTCCACCATCCCAAAGTCGACAGTTTTTGTGGAGGAGATTGGCAAAACGTGGGTGGATGAGCTTGCAAACCCGGCAGAGCCGGGGCAGCTTGCTGAGGTTTCCCCTGGCGATAAGCTGCAGCTCAAGGTCGAAGGGGAGCGCCTTCTCGTGTTGAGCGATGACGGCGTGCAGCTGGGCGAGATCGAAATGCGTGTTGCGTCCCGCGTGATCAAGCTCATGGGGAGCGGCAACGAATTCGAGGCGTACGCGTTGGGCATGTCAGCTCAGAGCCTTCGTATCATTCTGCGGGAGACCTTCCGTCACCAGGATAATGAGGGCTTGATGACCTTCCCCCGCCAGATCCGCGCCACTCAGGATCTTATGCGTGAGCGCGAGCAGCTCTCCCTTCGTGAAGAGGGCGACTTCGACTTCGGTGTTGAAGATGAGGACGTCGAGGACGAAGCGGAAGATGAGGAGCCTGACGAGGTCGACGAGGAGGCAAGTGCCTATGTCGGCAACGCGGGTGTCTCCGATATGGACGACGAAGAAGACGCCCAGTAGACCTTTGGTGAGATGTTGATCCACGAGCGCGCCATCCTAGTCGAATGGCGCGCTTTCATGCGTTCGTACGCGGGCTAGTCTATTTCGTAGTTGCCGTCACAAGGGGGTTCCCTTCTTGGATATGTTGGTATACTCTGACTACAACATGATCCGTGAGCGGCACGTCGGGGTGTTGCTCGACCCTTGAGGGACACAGAGATGGATCATCTCATCGCAGATGGATGTGCAACGCGAAGCTGCAACACCGCAGGGGGATGTCCCCGAGCGGTGTTTTTTGTTGACCCGGGCAAGGCCGCCCTGTCTCCGCAGCTTGCCCCCGTTCGGTGAGGTCCCAGATGCGTGCGGATAATGCGTCACACGGCGCATAAAAGAGAAGGAGCGGTATCGGCAATGAACTCCAGCATGATCGGGAAGATCGAGAAGGCACATCGTTACGCCCAGGAGACAGACCGCGTCAAATTCAATTTCTTCGACGCGACGGTCCAGGGTGATAACAATGCCTACCAGGTCAAGCTCACACCGGATGGGTGGGATTGCACCTGCAACACTTTCCGAACTCAATCGCTGGGTACATGCAGCCACGTCATGGCAATGCAGCTCATGCTCGGAAAGATGCTCAAGGACGACGTTCGCTACGACAAGCAAACCGCGAGCGTGCTCGCTGAGTAGCGTTGGCTATTCGCGAAGACGTAAACCGGGGGTCAATTCCAGACTCGCTCGGCTTCGGGGTCGAAAGGCATCGTCAATATGTATTGTCCAACGGTTTCCAGTGGACTGGGCTGCGCTGGCCCGTCGGGGAGCATCCAGACATAGGGGTGCCGCTGGGCTGCCCTCACATCGGTACCACCTGTGTCATGCAGTTGTCCGTAAGAAACGGCTGCTGCGATGAGTAGCCCTTGCCAGTACCGGCGAAGCCAGCGAAATCGGTCTTGAGTCATGATGCAAATCCACCCGCATCGGGCATGATGCGCACCATACGGTCGACAGAGAGCGTGAACACCACTGCCCCACCAACTGTCACTTCATGAACGCCTGCTGGGAACCACTCTTCGTACTCCGGAGAGGTGGCGTCGAGCTGCACGTCTACTCGGGACTGGCAATGTTTCCTGATCAGTTCGATTACTTCCGGCACGCGCCTGTTCTCCACACCCATCAGGACAGTCGCATTCCCCATCCTCAGGAATCCTCCTGTACTCGAGATTTTCGTCGCTCCCAGGTTTTCTTTGGCGATCGCCCGCAGCAGCTTGTCACAGTCATAGTCCTGGACGACGGCGATGACAAATTTCATGTGAACAGCAGTTCCGTTCTTCTTGGACCCGGCTTTGAACGACAAGGGCGTTGCAGCATCTGTCCCATGATAGCCGTATATGCCTGGATCACTCAAAACAGCAACAGTCGGGGCAGGTGAATGACGGAATTTCACATGCGACCGGGTGCTATCAATGATGAGTTTTGACTGATCCGTAAGACGGCGGTTTCCGGGAACTACCGTTAGGCCAGGCCGCGCACTTCAGGGGCGCGAACGACGAAAGAGTGGGAGAGGGTGTCGCGCGCCACCCTCTCCCACTCTTTCACAGCCCAGGTGGTAGTCTCGAATACCGGATGGTCTATCCTGGCGCCACGAAACGCCATCAGCCCAGACGACCTAGACTGTCTGAACCATACCGGCCGCCTTTGCCAGCGTCTCGGCCTTGTCGGTCCGCTCCCAGGGGAGATCGAGATCGTCCCTTCCGAAGTGGCCGTATGCCGCAGTCTGCCGGTAGATCGGTCGCTGCAGGTCAAGGTGATCGATGATAGCGGCGGGACGGAGATCGAAATTCTCCCGGACCACCCGCTCGATCACCTCATCGCTTACCTTGCCGGTACCAAACGTCTCACACATGAAGGAGACCGGATGGGCAACGCCGATCGCATATGAGAGTTGAACTTCGAAGCGGTCGGCCAATCCCGCCGCCACCACGTTCTTGGCGACATAGCGAGCGGCATACGCAGCAGACCGGTCAACCTTCGTCGCGTCCTTGCCCGAGAATGCCCCGCCGCCATGGCGAGCCATCCCACCGTAGGTGTCAACGATGATCTTGCGTCCGGTGAGACCGGCGTCGGACATGGGCCCGCCGATAACAAAGCGACCGCTGGGGTTCACCACGATCTTCGTCTGATCGTCCAGCAACTCGGCTGGCACAACGGCCCGGATAACCTTCTCCTCAACATCTTTCCGGATTTGTTCATTGGTCGCCTCGGGCAGATGCTGGGTTGATACCAGAACAGTGTCGACCCGAACCGGCTTGCCATCGGAATACTCAACCGTTACCTGGCTCTTGCCGTCAGGAAGAAGGTATGGGATCTCTCCGCTTTTGCGCGCCTCGGCAAGGCGACGGGCAACCCTGTGGGCCAGCGATATCGGCAATGGCATGAGTTCAGGCGTCTCGTTGACAGCGTAGCCAATCATCATGCCCTGGTCGCCGGCGCCGATGGTGTCGTACTCGTCGTCAGCCATCTGCTGTCGCTGTTCCAGGGCATTGTCGACGCCACCAGCGATGTCCGGGCTCTGCTCTTTGATCGCCACGATCACGCCGCACTGGCTTGCGTCGAAGCCATGATTTGAGTTCGTATATCCGATATTGGAGACGACGTTGCGAACAAGAGATTGGATATCAACATATGCGCTCGTCGTAATCTCGCCGAATACCAGCACGAGGCCCGTGGTTACTGACGTCTCACACGCGACGCGTGCGTCCGGATCCTCAGCCAGCACGGCATCAAGTACAGCATCGGAAATCTGGTCGCAGACCTTGTCCGGATGACCTTCGGTCACGGACTCGGAGGTGAACAGGAGGTTCTTGGAAGTGTCGAATGTGTTGGCCACAGCCTGGCTCCTACATGGGGCGCTTTCAGACGCTCCCGAAAGGAACAGCATCAAACCCGACCGGCCACCGTCCACAGTAGCCGGCCGGGTGATGTGCTCTAGTCTTCAGTTGCCCACGAAACAAGGTACTTCGCCTGCTGGGCGGTAAGCTCGTCGATCGTGACGCCCATCGCCTTCAGCTTCAGCGCAGCGATCTCGCGGTCGATCTCTTCCGGAACGCGATACACCTTGTTCTCCAGGTTCTTGCCCTCACGGACGATGTACTCTGCACCGAGCGCCTGGTTGGCGAAGCTCATGTCCATCACGCTCGCGGGATGCCCCTCTGCTGCAGCGAGGTTGATCAACCGGCCCTCTCCCAGCACGATGACCCCTTTGTCGCCAATGGTGTATTCCTCGACGAACGGCCGGAGAGTCTTTCGGCCCTCACCAGACATCTCTGCAAGCGCCTTGAGGTTCATCTCCGAGTTGAAGTGACCTGCATTGCAGATCATCGCGCCGTCCTTCATCACCTCGAAGTGCTGGCGATCGACAACGTTGATGTTGCCGGTCGCGGTGATGATGAGGTCGGCGTTCTTCGCGGCGTTCTCCATCGTCGTGACCTCAAAGCCATCCATCGCCGCCTCGAGCGCACGGATCGGATCGATCTCGGTCACGGTCACTTTGGCGCCAAACCCGCGGGCCCGCATCGCGATGCCCTTGCCGCACCAGCCGTACCCTGCGACCACCACAGACTTGCCAGCAATCAACATGTTCGTGGCACGGATGATGCCGTCGAGCGTGCTTTGACCGGTGCCGTAGCGATTGTCGAAGAAGTGCTTCGTATCGGCATCGTTCACCGCGACGATCGGGAACTTCAGGACGCCGTCGGCCTCCATGGCGCGCTCACGAATGACGCCCGTGGTGGTCTCCTCGGTAGCACCGAGGATGTCCGGGATGAGTTCCGGATACTGGGTATGAATGGTGGTCACAACATCGGCGCCGTCGTCGATCAGGACATGAGGACCGTGAGCAATCGCGGAGTGGATGTGGCGCATGTAGGTTTCGTCGTCCTCGCCCTTGATGGCGTAGACGCGCACCCCTTCATCAACCAGCGCCGCTGCCACGTCGTCCTGAGTCGAGAGTGGATTACTCGCACAGACAACAGCATCGGCACCGCCCGCCTTCAGGGTAAGCACCAGATTGGCGGTCTCGGTCGTTACGTGTGCGCAGCAAACGACACGAATGCCTTCGAACGGCTTGTCTCTCTCGAACTGCTTGCGAATGTTCGCGAGAACCGGCATCTCACGGGCAGCCCACTCAATGCGTCGATGCCCCGCGGCTGCCTGTGAAGGATCCTTAATATCAAAATCACGAGTGTTCGAGGTGGTAACCATGGTTTCCGTGTTTCTCCTTGTCAGGTGGAACTGCACCTGAGTGATGTAGAACGTCCGGACGAAGCTACAACTGGCACCGTCACTGATCTTGGTGGCTTTTCAGGAACCGACGGCGGCCTTGAAGTGACCCAACTCGTCAACCGTTACCGATCCCTCGTAATCCGGGAAGGCGGCATCGAACCGGTCGACAAATTCGCCTTGGGTATAGCGATGTTCCTGCGTGCCATGGAATTCGATCGGGTACGTCGCAGCAAGTGCCGCCAGGCGACCAACAACCGGCAGGTCCTTTTCAAGCAGCAGTCCAGTGACAAGCCCGGCACGATAGGCGTCTCCGGCTCCGGTGGGATCGGTGAGGGGATCGGGTGTCGCTGTCGGGATCTTCACCGATTCACCGCCAACGAAAATTTCCGACCCCTGGCTCCCGTAGGTCACCACGGTCATTGGCGCCTTCCTGCTGATGTCCTCGACGGAGAGCCCGGTCTTCCGCTCGATCATGCCGAGCTCGTAGTCATTCCCGATCACGATCTCGGCGAGATCGATGCCCCTTGTCAGCTGACCCCCATCAAGGATGACGATCTGCTGCGCGGGATCGAAGATGAGCTTGCCGGCCTTGGCAATCTGCTCGGAGTGCAGCATCATTGCGACCGGATCTCCGGCGCTGACGATGCCGTACCGTGCCTGCCCCGCGATCTCTGTCAGGTCCATCTGCTGGGTCAATGCACCCGGGCCCGGATAGAACGAGGCGATCTGGTTTCCAGCCATATCGGCATTCATATAGGCGCTTGCGGTGAGATCGTCATCGACCTGCTGTATGTATGTGAGATCGACTCCCAGTTCCTCGAGCACCTCACGGTACGGGCCAAAATCCGACCCGACAGCTCCGACGAGTGCAACGGGAACGCCCAACAAGGCGAGGTTATAGGCCATATTGCCGCCCACCCCACCCCGCTGATGCTTCAGCGAGTCAAGCAGGAAACTGACCGAAATGACGTGTGCCTTGTCTTCGAGGATGTGATCCCGGAAGGAACCACCGAACTGCTGGATGTGGTCGAATGCGATGGACGCACTGACCACGACCTGAGGGGAGGGTGTCACGCTGTTTGTACTCCTGTCCGTGACAATTGGAGCTTGCTCACCGGCTCGCTGGCGCTGCAGGCAAGGAGTGTCCTGTGGGACACAACAAAACGCCGGTGATCGCGCGACCACCTGACATCACAGGAGAGCATAGCACAGCGCCCGCCGGTTTCACTCGTGCATCAGTGTCCGGCGATTGCTTCGAGGGCAAGTTCCATCTCGGTCTCCGTAACGTCCGTTCGAATCTCGACGCCTCCCGACTGCATCGGTAGCACCCACTGCTGTTTGCCGCTTGCCTTTTTCTTGTCGCGCGCCATCTTGGCCCGCACAGTGCCGGTATCGACGTCTGCCACGGTCGGCAACTGATACGCCTCCAGCAGGCGAACAAGACGTTCCCGTGCCGGGTCCGGTATGAGTCCCTTTTCGACAGCAATCGTCATCGCCGCCACCATGCCGACGGCAACCGCCTCACCGTGCAGCAAGGAGTATCCGGCCGCCTCGACGCCATGGCCAATCGTATGCCCGAAGTTCAGGATCGCCCGCAGGCGAGACTCCTTCTCATCCTCGCGAACAACCGACGCCTTGAGCGAGACGTTCTGGCGAATGACCCATGACGTGAGAGGCTCTTCCAGCGCGAGGAGCGAGGCAGCGTTTGCCTCAAGCACGTCCAGCAGAAAACCGTTCTCGCCACCCGGGGTGGAGGCCTGGATCACGCCGTGCTTGATGATCTCGCCGAATCCGGAACGCAGCTCCCGTTTCGGCAACGAGACCAGGAATGCGGGATCCACGACGACCAGTGCCGGCTGATAGAACGCACCAATGAGATTCTTTCCGCCTGGATGATTGATGCCAGTCTTTCCGCCGACGCTGGAATCCACCATCGAAAGGAGCGTGGTCGGTACCTGCATAAGGCCGATGCCGCGCAGAACCGTCGCCGCAGCGAAGCCCATGACGTCACCCGTCACTCCACCACCGAGTGCAATGGCGACATCTCCCCGCTCCACTCCTCCACCGATCATCCAGTCGTATAGATCGGCGAGCCCACTTATACTCTTGCTGCTCTCTCCAGATGGCACATCGCGCACATGCAGTGACACGCCCGAAGTGATTTCCAACGACGTGAGCCATGTTGCATGATGCTTGTGCACCGCCGCATCGGCGGCTATCCAGGCCCGTTGTGCCTTGGGCCACCGGCTCCGCAGTAGATCCGCCACCTCTTCACGCTGGCCCCTTCCCACCAGAATGGACGACGTCCCTTGAGGCAGGTCCAGGGTCACGGTTGAAGCCGTACCGTTCGCCAGCAGGGCAAGTTCGGTGATGTCGCATGCGGTCGATTCAGGCGACCGATGTCCCACCGGAATGGTGACGTCCGCACGCCGGTAATACGGCCTTCGGTCGGCCTTCAGGAGCGTGATCCGGTTGAGTGGGTCGTCCGAATCAAGCAATGGCCGTTTCGTCGTTTCGCCACCGGCTGCCTGCCGACCATGAGCCGTTAGACGCTCAAGAAGGATCTCGGGTGATGCATCCAGGCTGACCACAACGGTCGAGGGGTCTGCATCCAGAAGGCGCCAGATCTCCTCCGTACACACTGCTCCGCCCCCCGTGGCAACGACGACCTCTTCCCGGTCGAGTGCCTCCAGGAATACCGCTTGCTCGAGCGCCCGGAACGCCGCCTCTCCCCTGGCTGAAAACATATCCGGAATCGACATGCCTTCGCGCCGCTCGATCTCGGCGTCCATATCGAGCAATGACCACCCCAACCGCTCAGCAACCAGACGGCTCACGGTGCTCTTCCCGGTTCCGCTGAACCCGATCAGGACGAGGCGGGTGACCATACTTCTCAACTCCTGTTTCCGCTGACCTCTCTCAAGGTGTCCGGCACTCTATACTATGTATTCTGATGCGGCTGCACCCGTGCAAAGACGCTTCATGCGATCCAGAAGGGCTTGACGCGACATATGCAGAATATTCTCATCGCCGATGATGATGCCGCCATCCGGCAGGTGCTGAGGGATTTTCTCTCCGACGAAGGTTATGAGGTTCAGGACGTCGACTCGGGTGCGAGCGTTCTCGAAACCATGGCCAATGGTGACTCAGCCCCGAAACTGATCCTGATGGATGTCCGGATGCCGGACAAGAGCGGCATGGACGTGCTCCAGGAGCTCCGCAAGACCAATGAGGGCCAGCTTCCCGTCATCATCATGACGGCGTTCGGTGGCTCAGGTGTTGCCATCGAAGCCATGCGCCTCGGCGCCTACGACTACATCACCAAGCCCTTTGATCTTGATGAAGTCCTCCTCACGGTGAAGCGGTATTTCGAACGCCTTCGCCTCAATGATCAGGTACTCGAGCTCTCGGCCCTCCTCGACCGGAACGACCCCAATGATCCGCTTATCGGCAATAGCCTCGCAATGCAGGAGGTCTACAAGACCATCGGCCGCGTAGCTCACTCCGATGCAACGGTCCTGATCACCGGAGAAACTGGCACCGGCAAGGAACTCATCGCCAGCATTCTCCACCGGACATCAAGCTATGCGCGCGGCCAGCTGATCAAGGTCAACTGCGCGGCCCTGCCGGAGACATTGCTGGAGAGCGAACTCTTCGGGCATGAAAAAGGATCGTTCACTGGCGCGATGAATCAGCGTAAGGGGCGCTTCGAGATGGCGAACAAGGGCACCATCTTCCTCGATGAGGTCGGGGAAATGACACTCTCGACCCAGAAGAAGTTGCTCCGCGTGCTCCAGGAACGAGAATTCGAGCGCGTCGGCGGGTCCGTCACGGTCAAGATCGACACACGCGTGATTGCAGCGACGAACAAGATCCTGGCGCAGGAAATCGAAGCCAATCGCTTCCGCGAGGACCTCTACTATCGCCTCAACGTGATTTCCATCTATCTTCCGCCCCTGCGCGACCGCAAGGACGACATCCCGCTCCTTGTCGAGCATTTCGTCGAGAAACATCGGTACAAGGCAGGCGCACCAGTTGCACGGGTGAGCCAGAGCGCCATGGATAAACTGATGGGCTACGAGTGGCCGGGAAATGTCCGCGAGTTGGAGAACCTTATCCAGCGAGCGACCGTGCTGGCTCAGGGGCAGGTGATCACAGAGGATCACATTCACTTCCACGGTACGGACAGCCGTCGGCTGATCGACATCGGAGACCGCGTTCGTCGAGGCATTTCGCTTGATGATCTTCTCGGTGAGATCGAAAAAACCGCTCTTGAAGAGGCCCTGGTCGCCACCGATGACGACCGGAAAGAGGCGGCTTCACTTCTTGGAATGTCCTTGCAGGAACTGAACAAGCGGATCAGGGCCGCCAACCTTGAGACTGTTCCGGCGAAATAACAACCCGGTCAAGACCGCCAGAAACTGGAACGGCCCACACCTTCCGAGGTGCGGGCCGTTCCTACCATCACGCTACGATCTACTGGCCGAATCGACTTTGCCCATCTCGCCCGATACCAGCTCCTTTTGCTCCTGCACCTTCTCCTCATCTGAGTTGTCTCCAATGATCGGAAGCTTCTTGGCCATCTTTGTCGCACTCTCCAGGAATTGATCCATCTGGTCCTTCGGTGGTTTCTTCCCGAACCGATAGTAGTAATCCGCGGCTCGACCTACCGTCATCGTCCCTGCGAAGGCAATAATCACCTTCGGTATCGTCCCTGCGGCGAGGGGAATGAACGAGGCCGCCTCGCGGGCCACCGTCCTCCAGAGGAACCCGGCACCCACCACGGGTGTCAGCTCGCGCACGATGGCCATCTGATGCCCCAGTTCCTGATCGTGGGCCGCTGCGATCTTGTAGCACATCATCACCTGATTCTTGGTGAGTACCAGCAGATCCGCGCTGGCGGCCACGAATCCACCAAGAATCGGGATGACGGCAGGGATGTTGGAAACCAGCGCAAATTGCGCATTTGCCTTGGCTGTCTCGTCGATGATTGCCCGCACAGCGGCAGGACGCCATGCCGAGAAGAACCGCCCGTACGAGGGCGCGAGATCGGGCAAGGTCTCCGTGACCTCAGCCCGAAGCAAGTCGACCGGATCGCTCCCTCCTGGCTGGTGCTGGGCCAGGAAGAAGACGGTCTCGCTGGCCCGCGAGCCGACGGCCTTCCGAGCCTTGTCG
>DASYWM010000163.1:0-10702 GCA_035936075.1 Thermomicrobiales bacterium | reverse complement strand
AATCATACCCGCTCAGGCACGGCCGTAGTGCGTTGATGGGACCGCTGGAAGATGCTACTCTGGACGTCCGGCCGGTCCTGCCGGATGCCGTTGCGCTTGATGTGGTCTTGAGCCAACGTTTTGTGAGCCGGGAGCTGCTCGAGCGTGGATCGTGGTTCACGCAAGCTGCGGCACCCACCTGTTAATTCAGGTTCAAGGCTCCGCATCGCGCGCGGCATCAGCGGGTCCGGTCTTTATTCCCCCTAATACCACTCTCCGTCAGGAGCCTCTTCGTGATCTGTATCATCCTTGGTCCGGACTACGCGATGGCTCGAGCCCGTGTGAACACGATCCGGAAGCAGCGCGATTCGTCGGGCGATAGCACTTCCATGCTGGACGGCAAAGCTGTTTCGATCCGTCAGATCATCATGGACGTATCGAGCATCGGCTTTTTCTCGGCGGGACGTGTCGTGATCGTCGAGGACCTCATCGCGCGCCTCGGGAAGCAGGGCGCCAGGGACGGCGGAAATACTCCCGACTGGTCGGCGCTCTTCTCCGCGGTTCCCGATGCCAGTACGCTCATTCTCCTTGATCCCTCGCTTCAGTCCCTTCCGGCGGCAGTAAAAAAGGCCTTGCCGCCGACTGCCTCCATCGATCTTAGCGATCCACCCCGGGGCCCGGCCCTCCTGAAGTGGATTCAGGGCACCGCCAAGACAATCGGCTCGGAAATCGACCAGGAGACCGCCCGGCTCCTCGCGGAATTGCTCTACCCACAGACATGGATGCAGAAATCCCGCAATCCGGCTTTCGACAGACCACCGGACATGGAGATGCTCTCGAACGAGATTGCGAAGCTGGCGCTTGCGGCACATCCAGGAACGATCACCCGCAATCTTGTTTCAGAGCTGGTGGATCGGGGCTCCGACGACCGCATCTTCACGTTCCTCGATGCCGCTGTCGCGGGCAACGTTGGAATCGCAATGGTCGAGTTGGACAAGTTGCTGGAGGCCGGGGAGGATCCTGCGAAGTTGCTGGCGCAGCTGAGCCAGAACGTTGAACTCGGTGCTGTCATGGCAACCGCGGGCCGGCGAGATCCGGCAGAGGTCGGCAAGGCCGTAGGTGTGACTAGTGCGGGCAGGATGAGTTCCATTCGGCAGAGTCTGCAAGGGCAGTCATCAGGAACCGCACTGGGTCGGGTTGACATTGCCACAGCGGCCGACCGGAAGATGAAGCGCGGCGAACTGCGGGATCCGCTTGACGCTCTCTACGATGCGGTGCTCGGGATCGCTGCGTCCCGACAGATGCCTCATCGCGCCGGTAAATGACGACCCTGTCCCCGATCGCGACAGATTGCCATTTCGGAAATCCGCATAACGCCAAAAGCGCCCCGTCGAGATACATCCCTCCGGGGCGATTCATATTAGTTCTACTGCGAGCGCGATACTGTTAGGCGCTGGCTGCGACGGCGTTGAATTTCGCCATCAGCCGGGCCTTGCGACGAGCGGCATTGTTACGGTGCACAATACCCTTGGTCGCAATGCGATCCAGCATCGAGACAGCCTGAATAACCGCTGTCTGTGCAGCGGCCTGGTCACCGGCCTGAATCGCAAGCTCGGCCTTCTTCACCAGAGTACGGGCAGCAGAGCGGTAGGGACGGTTGTGCAGACGGCGACGCTCGCTGGTACGAATTCGCTTCTCGGCAGACTTGCTATTAGCCAAGTTGGACCTTCCTCATTTCAGATACATACCGTGATAAATCACGAACCACATCATAGAATACTGAACATAGCAAAGCACCCCTCACACGGGTGCAGTAATGTAGTCTACCAAAGCCCACGGATGCGCTCAAGCTTGTGAGTATCCCGTCGTATTCCCGTGGCCGACGTGCAAACGCCATTAGTGATGAGACCACCCCCGTATGAGCCAGGCGTCCCAGGTCTTCGGCAACCCGGTATCAGCAGAAACATCTACTAACGCCACGGAGGACACAACGCGATCTGCCGGCGCCACGATGGCGAGGAATGCGATTGTCGTCAGCATCGCCTTTATTTTGAGCCGGCTGCTGGGTCTTGGCCGCGAGATGATCCTCGCCAACCAATTCGGTACCGGTCCCGAGATGGATGCCTACGTCAGCGCCTTCCGGATTCCTGACCTCCTTTTTCTGACCGTGATGTCCGGGGCGTTCGGAGCTGCCTTCATCCCTGTCTTTGCCGGATTCATCGATCAGGGTGACAGGGAGCAAGCGTCCCGCCTGGCATCGTCGATCATGACGTGGACTGGTCTCGGCATTGTCATACTCGCAGGCATCTCCTTCCTGCTGGCGCGCCCGCTGACAAACCTCGTCGCACCTGGATTCGATCCTGCCACAGAGGATCTCGCCGTCAACCTGATGCGGATCCTGCTGATGTCCCCGGTTTTTCTCGGCTTCGGGATCGCCGCCAAGGGCATCCTGGAGGCCCAAAACCAATTCACCCTCCCTGCCCTCGCCCCGATCGTCTACAACCTCGCGATCATCATCGGTGCCCTCTTCTTTGCAGCCGATCACGGAATCTACGCGGTTGGCTGGGCCGTCATTGCCGGCGCCATCGCTCACGTCGGTATCCAGATTCCTGGCCTCATGCGGTCAGGGTTTCACTTTCGCCCCACGCTTGATCGCTCGATCACTGGCCTGGCTGAGGTTCTCCGGCTGCTTGGACCGCGTGTTGTAGGACTCGCAGCGTTCCAGGTGAACTTCATCGCCGTGAACGCATTTGCATCCACCATCGATGCCCGCAACGTCTCCGCCCTCAACTACGCGTGGCAGCTCCTCATGCTTCCGCATGGAGTGCTTGCGCTCAGTATTTCCACGGTCGCGTTCCCGTCTCTGGCGGCGCTCTACAGCCGGGGCGACCGTGCGGGATTCGGCCGCCTGCTAGACCGCACCATGCGACCGCTCATCTTCCTTTCGGTGCCCGCAAGCATTGGCCTGTGGCTCGTCGGACGCCCCATTGTGATTGTCATCTTCGAGAGCGGTGACTTTGACGAGGCATCGACTGACCTCGTGAGCTCGGCGCTCAACTGGTTCGCTATTGGGCTTGTCGGATATGGCATCACGGAGATTCTCACACGCGTCTTCTATGCGATGCGTGACACGAGGACGCCCGTGATCACGGGAATCCTGACCATCGTTCTCAACGTGGTTCTTTGCGCTCTCTTTATCCAGTCTCTGGGGCACCGAGGTCTCGCCCTCTCGCTCAGCGTCACCACAGCAGCGGAGGCGGTCATCATGATGCTTTTCCTGAAGAACCGCTCCGGACGAGTCTTCTCTCCCGGCTTCTTCGAGTGGTTGGTGAAGGTCTTGCTGGCGAGCGCCGCGATGGTTGTCGCGATCGCAATTACGGTCCCGTGGCTCAATGAGGTTCTCAGGGCGGATGTTTTCATTGCCGTTCGCCTTCTCTACTTCGCGACCTGCATGGCACTCTACACGCTGACATTCCTCTTCGCCGCCTGGACCCTCCGTATCCCCGAGTTCCACAGCTCGGTAAGCAAAGTGCTGGATCGTTTGCCTGGCCGCGTCCGTGCACGGATGATCTGGCTTGGTATCGACGAGCCCTCCGGCGCCTGATTCGGCGCAGCGACGATCGCCGCAAGAGTGGTGCGGGCATCGGTTATCGGGAACGACGGTGAGTACACTGAAATGTCTTCCGCGGGGTGACCAGCGGCATCTTCAACGTCAGCGCTCCGGGACAATGGCTATACTTGGGGCGAATATGGCCGGGGTGGCAGCCAGGCGCTGAAGCTCCCGGCCAATTTGCAGCGCATGCCAGACACCTAGACGGGAACCCTCGCTCCACATGAGCCATACGATCGACACGTCCCACATCCGAAACTTCAGCATCATCGCCCATATCGACCACGGCAAATCCACGCTGGCCGATCGTCTTCTGCAGATCACCGGGACGGTATCCGAGCGAGATCTCGGGACCCAGATGCTGGACACCATGGATCTGGAGCGTGAAAAGGGCATCACCATCAAGGCCCGCGCGGTACGGATGAAGTACACGGCTCAGGACGGTCAGACGTACGAGCTCAACTTGATCGACACCCCCGGTCATGTTGACTTTTCCTACGAGGTCAGCCGCAGCCTCGCCGCCTGTGAGGGTGCGCTGCTTGTCGTCGATGCCGCCCAGGGAATCGAGGCGCAGACGATGGCCAACGTCTACCTCGCTCTCGAACACGACCTCGCGATGATCGCGGTCATCAATAAAATCGACCTGCCAAACGCCGAGCCTGAACGGGTCAGCAAGGAAGTGGGCGATTTCATTGGTCTGGTAGATGACGAGATCATCCCCGCCTCGGCCAAGACGGGAATCGGCGTCGAGAACATCCTCGAAGCGATCGTTAATCACATCCCGCCCCCATCTCCTGAGGACGGAACCAGACCGTTGCGGGCGCTTATCTTTGACTCCCACTATGACGCGTACAAGGGTGTAATAGCTTACGTCAAGATCGTCGATGGCGAGCTCCACGCTGACGAGCGCATCCGTATCCTGGGTACGAAGAAAGAAGCCGATATTCTCGAAGTCGGGTACTTCGCGCCGCTGATGCAGTCCTCTGAGAGCTTGCGGACGGGTGAGGTCGGCTACATCGCAACCGGGCTCAAAGTCGTCAAGGATTGCCAAGTCGGAGACACGATCACTCTTGCCCGTGAACCGGCGGAGAAGCCTCTTCCCGGCTACCAGCCAGCGAAGGCGATGGTCTTCGCTGGCCTCTACCCGGTAGACAGCGAGGACTTTCCGATTCTCCGCGATGCCCTGGAGCGACTCCAGCTCAATGATGCGTCACTCACCTACGAGGCCGAATCCTCGATGGCACTTGGCTTCGGCTTCCGGTGCGGCTTTCTCGGACTGCTCCATATGGAGATCATCCAGGAGCGCCTCGAGCGCGAATACGACCTCGACCTGCTGGCGACGGCGCCTAGCGTGGAGTATGAGGTTGTGCTGAACAGCGGCAAGATCGTACGCGTAGACAACCCCTCTGACATGCCGAACTTCGGCGAGATCCAGGCGATCCGCGAACCCTGGATGCACCTCAACATCATCGCGCCCTCGCGCTTCATTGGGGCCATCATGGAGCTCACGACAAGCAAGCGCGCCATGTTCATTGAGATGATTTACCTCGACGAGGATCGCGTTCAGCTCAAGTACGACATCCCTCTTGCCGAACTGATCGTCGAATTTTACGACCAGCTTAAGAGCAGGACGCAGGGATACGCCTCGCTCGATTACTCGTTGGCCGATATGCGGGAGGCGGACCTGGTAAAGCTTGACGTGCTGGTGAATGGCCAGCCTGTCGATGCCCTCTCGGTCATCACGCACCGGGACGATGCCTATTACAAGGGGCGGGAACTCGTGCAGCAGCTGCGCAAGCTCATCCCCCGGCAGATGTTTGACGTACCAATCCAGGCCTCGATCGGCAGCCGGATTATCTCTCGCGAGACCGTAAAGGCGATGCGCAAGAATGTGCTCGCCAAATGCTACGGCGGCGACGTCAGCCGAAAGCGCAAGCTGCTGGAGAAGCAAAAAGAGGGCAAGGCGCGAATGAAGATGGTAGGCAGCGTCGAAATTCCGCAGGAAGCGTTCATGGCTGTCCTGAGCCTCGGC
Source organism: Thermomicrobiales bacterium (assembly GCA_035936075.1). Classification (GTDB taxonomy): domain Bacteria; phylum Chloroflexota; class Chloroflexia; order Thermomicrobiales; family UBA6265; genus UBA6265. The sequence goes on along the minus strand of DASYWM010000163.1, from coordinate 5,081 downwards.
AGTTCCTCCGACAAGACGGCAGCAAAGGGATGACCGTTGTCACTCCCGACATCACAATCGTCGGTCTCGGTCCGGGTGACCCCGGCCAACGAACCATTGCGGTACAGAGGGCACTCGACTCAGCAGCCCGGATTTTCGTCCGAACGCATCCCGACGTTGATCTAAGCGACCTCGTGGAACACGAGCATGTTACGGATGTGGCCAGTCTTCGACAGCCGGATACCGAGCTAGGTGGCCGCTGGCAGGTTGCAAATGACGCTGTCTGTGACGCCGCGGCCGATGGTCCGGTCGTTCTCGCCATTCCCGGTCATCCGCGATTTGGCGAGGGACTGGTGGTGGGGACGCTGAACGAAGCGGCCAGACGCGGCCTATCAACCCGTGTCCTCGATGGCATCAGTGTTGTCGACCTCATGGCAACCACGCTGGGTATCGACCCACTGCTGCAAGACGCGCAGTTCTTCAATGCGCGGGAGTTCGGAACCGAGGATGATCCACAGAGCCCCTTCATGGGCGGCATGTTCACCGGCTCCCCTCTTAGGCCAATGCTCCTGACCCATGTCTACGACCAAGCAGTTATGGCCGGTGTAGCGCGTGCTCTCGCGCGCGTCCTGCCGCACGACCACAGCGTCATCCGCATCGTTGCTGCTGGTATGCCGGACGAGGAGATCAGTCATCACACTGTTGGCGAGCTTCCAATTGTTCCCAGTGGGCCGCTTGTCGCGCTCTGGGTGCCTGCCCAGGGGGACTTGGAAGCCGGGCGCGACCCCCGAACGCTGCAGCACATCGTGGCACGTCTCCGGCGTCCCGACGGCTGTCCCTGGGATCGCGAACAGACGCATGAGTCGCTCCGCGACAATATCGTCGATGAAGCGTATGAGGTCATGGATGCAATCGATGCCGGCGACCCGGTCAACCTCGTCGAGGAACTGGGCGATCTCTTCCTTCTTATCTGCATGCATGCCCAGATAGCCGAAGAGAATGGCACCTTCACGCTAGAAGACGTCTACCAGGGAATTTCGTCCAAGATTATCCGGCGCCATCCACACGTTTTTGGCGATGCAGTGGCGAACGAGGCATCGGACCTGGCCGAGATTTGGGCCGGAGTCAAGGCCCAGGAAAAGGCGGATAATCCCCTTCGCGCCGTGAAGGGGATCGACGGGCAGCCGCATTCCATGCCAGCGCTTGTCCGGGCACCAAAGGTCCTGAGGAAATATCCGCTCACAACCGACATGCCTCCATCAACCCAGGACGACCGTTCCCGTGAGCTGTTGAGGGCGGTCGCCGCGATCATCATGGCGGGTGATGACCCCGAACATGTCCTCCGAGACGCGCTAGCCGAGCATGTGACCGGCAACGCTACACCACCGTAGGGAAGCACCTTGTGTGCTCTCGTAATTTTTTCGTTGACGCCGCGAGCATACCACGTGCTCCCCTGCGCTATCGGACCGTGAAAACAGGAGGATATGTTTCATGCAACAGATTGACGTCCAGCCCGATGTGGTAGGTCGCACTACCTGCGGATCGCTCAGGCCAGGAGATGCCGATTCAGATGTGGTGCTTAAGGGGTGGGTGAACCGGCGTCGCGACCTTGGAGGGCTGATCTTCATTGATCTGCGCGACCGTTTCGGCATAACGCAGGTTGTCTTCAACCCGCAGGTAGCATCCCGGGCCCACGAACAGGCCAATCGCCTCCGCAACGAGTTCGTGATCGAGGTCAAGGGCGTCGTCCGGCTTCGTCCGGAAGGCACCGTCAATCACAAGATGGCGACCGGGGAAATCGAGGTTGAAGCACACGAACTGACAATCCTCAACGAATCCAAAACTCCCCCTTTCTACATCAATGAAGAGGTGGATGTGGATGAATCGCTGCGCCTCAAGTTCCGCTACCTCGACCTCCGTCGCCAGAAAATGCAGCACAACGTCATCCTTCGCCATCGCATCGTGAAGTTCATGCGCGACTACCTTGATCAGCGCGGCTTCGTAGAGGTGGAAACTCCACTGCTGATCAAGAGCACGCCGGAGGGCGCCCGCGATTTCCTTGTTCCAAGTAGCAGCATGCCGGGGTCCTTCTATGCCCTGCCACAGTCGCCCCAGATCCTGAAGCAGCTTCTGATGGTGTCCGGCCTGGACCGCTATTTCCAGATCGCCCGGTGCTTCCGGGATGAAGCCCAGCGTGCAGATCGTCAGCCGGAGTTTACCCAGCTCGACATCGAAATGACCTTCATCACTCAGGAAGACATCATGTCGATGATGGAAAAGCTCTACACCGAGATCACTCAGCACTTCACTGCAAAGAGGATCCAGCAGGCTCCGTTCCCACGCCTGACCTATGCAGAGTCGATGGACCGGTTCGGCAATGACAGGCCGGACCTCCGCTTCGATCTGGAGCTGCAGAACGTGTCCGGGTCGCTACGCGATACCGGTTTCAAGGCGTTCGCAGGTGTACTTCAGTCCGGCGGCGAGGTCAAGGCCATTGTCGTGCCAGGATGCGGCGGCTATACCCGCAAGCAAATCGATGAGGTTACTGATCTCGCCAGGCAGGCAGGCGCAAAGGGGCTGGCAACGATCGCGGTGACCGAGGAAGGCGTGAGATCGCCTATTGCGAAGTTTCTTTCCCAGGACGAGCTCGCGGCCCTCACCACGGGCATTGGTGCAGGCACCGGCGATCTGGTCGTGCTCGTCGCCGATCAACCAGCCATTGTGGCGAAGACTCTGTCCTCACTACGCGATGAGTTCGGCAGGAGACTTGGACTGGCGGACCCGGATGTCCTGGCATATTGCTGGGTCTATGAGTTCCCGTTGCTTGAGTGGGATGAAGAGGGCAATCGCTGGGACGCGACACACAACCCCTTCTCCGGCTATCTCGAAGAGGACGAAGCGCTTCTTGACGCCTCGCCCGGCGACGTTCGCGCCAAGCAATACGACCTCGTCGGCAACGGCAATGAGCTCGGTGGTGGCAGCGTGCGCATTCACAAACGGGCGAGCCAGGAAAAGGTTTTCGGCCTCATGGGTCACTCCGGCGAGGGACTGCAGGAGCGTTTCGGGGCCCTGCTGGATGCCCTCGAATATGGCGCACCTCCGCACGGCGGGATCGCCATGGGCATCGACCGATTCGCCATGCTTCTCGCCGATGAGGAGAGTATTCGCGACGTTATCGCGTTTCCCAAGAATCAACGCGGTATCGACATGATGTTTGAATCACCTGCTCCGGTCGAAGATATGCAGCTCGAGGAGTTGGGTCTCGCCATTCGTCAGGGGGTGGCACTGGAGGCTCCGAACATAGAGATCGATTTGCCAGACGAGCCGGGGACGAACATCTAACTTTGATGGACGGGCAATGAAGAAGCCCGGCGGGAGGCATCTCCTTCCGGGCTTCCGCCGTCCCGGAATGACAGAGGCACGGTGCGTCAGAGCATCAATTGGAAGTCCAACCTCAAGGCTTTATGGGATGGTATTTAGAGATTCGCCCATGAGAGTCGGCTGGTAGCACTGATGGAGTCAGCGTCGGCCAGTCGCTTCGCCTCCCCTATCCGCTCGCCGGCTGCTGGATCGATGGGAAACGCCTTCAACTCGAACCCTGACCCCTCCCACCTGAGATACGCGATCCAATCTCCATCCGGAGACCAGGTGGCGTTGGATGCTTCCTCACCTTCAGTAAGGCGCACCAGCGTCTCCTCGACGCGATTCAAGAGCCAGAGATCACTCGTGCCAGCTTCGTCCCTGATGGAGGCGACAACCCAGGCCCCGTCTGGAGAAATTGCGGGATCGTATGCGCCCATTGGTCCCTCAATCAGAGGATATGTCGTTCCTACATTGAGATCACGCATCGACACATAGGTTGTGCCGCCCTCCTCCCCGCCGGCCGCCAAGACCGTGTAGACGGCATAGACCGCTGATGCATCGACAGAAACCGACTCTACCGGTCCCTGTTCATTGCCGTCATCTGGTGCCACGTATGCTTCGCCGTTATCCGGATCCAGGATCCAGAGCTCCATCTCTCCGAATTCCGACGCTGCATCGCTGACGTAACAGACGATATCCGCCGCACTCCAGCACGGGTCGATTGCCCAGGAGCAACCGCTCACGTATTCTGGGCTCCCCGGCTCCTCAGGGCTTTCGTTGTCTGTCAGCCGCCGCAGGTTCCCCGTACGGGGATTGGCCTGGATGAGGTCAGAGAAGCTTCCGCCATCACGGGCGTAGAGCAGGATATTCCCGCGCGGATTCCATGTTGGGTCCATCGCGTTCCCGTCCTCCACGATCGGTTGCGCACCGTCCTGCGAGGACCACTCCCAGATGTCGCCATCCTTGATGAAGGCGATCTTTCCCTCGGGCTCGCCGCCTTGACCAGCAGCATGGCGCGGCCGGGGTGAAAGGAGCGCCGCACCAAGAACCCCCGTTGCGACCGATCCGAATCGTCGCCGAGTAATCATGCGCGCAGCTCTTCGGGGGAGCGGAACCCGAGGCGGATAAGTTCCTCGCGTGCTACGCCGGCCTCATTCCACGGTCGATGCTCGAAACCCCATATAATGCTCGTCTCATGCCCCTTACCTGGCAACAGAACGCAGTCGCCCGCCCGTGCGATCGTCATCGCATGACAGATCGCCTCGCGGCGGTCAACGATTTCGAACACGGTTTCTCCATCAATAGCGCCCTGACCTCGCGCTCCGTCCGCTATCTGACGGATGATGGCCTCGGGATTCTCGTTTCGGGGATCCTCGCTCGTCACAATGCTGACATCGCCGAGCTCAGCCATGACGGCTCCCTGGAGCGGTCTCTTGCCTGGATCCCGCTCACCTGCACTCCCGGAGACGACGATGAGCCGTCCGCAGGCATGCAGCTCTCGGAGGAGTCTAAGCACCTTGCTGAGCGATGCGGGCGTGTGAGCGTAGTCCACAACAACAGAGAACGGCTGTCCTTCATTCAAGGGATTCAGGCGACCGGGGACCCCGGATGCGTCTGCCAATGCATCGACGATGACAGGGATCTCCAAACCAGCGGCGCTTGCTACGCCGACAGCGCAAAGCGCATTCGAAACATTGAAATCACCCAATAGTGGAAGGGAAACAGGCCAAGTCGTCCCC
>DASYWM010000162.1:0-6374 GCA_035936075.1 Thermomicrobiales bacterium | reverse complement strand
CAGCGATGCCCTCGCAGCGCAGCAACTGGCCCATCGGCTCGCCAGGGCTGGTCGCACCTGTGACAATCAGCAGGCTGCCGTCTTCCTCGAACGCGATACCGTTCGGCAGCATCAGGCCGCCAACGACCACTTCCTGCGTGCCATCTTCCAGCACGCGGACGACGTTGCCCGGTTCCGGCATTTCGCCGAGGAAATTCGTCGAGATCTGGGAAACGTAGAGCTGCCCGTCTGGCCCTGCGGCGAGACCCACGGTCATGGTGAGACCCGTCACGACATCGGCCAGGGTACCATCGGCGGCCACGCTCACAACCTTCGAAGCTCCCGGCGGGAACGGCCCACCGCTCAGATAGCTGACAAGCACGGTGCCGTCAGCAGTGGTCAGGACATCGGTGGGTACCGGGTCCAGTTCGTTGGCGCCACCTCGGCCCGGGTTACCGCCCGGAGGAGCCTGGTCGGCAGGTATCTCGATGCCTGGATGCACCGCAACGAGCACGGGTTCACCGCCGCCTGCCGGTACGCTGTAGGTGGTGTTTCCACCAGCATCGTTCACGTAGATCGTGCCGTCTTCAGCGACATCGATACCGAAGAGATTCGAATCTACAATGTTGGGATCCGGGTTATTGGCGCGCTCATAGGCGTCGATATTGGCGAGTAGGGTCACTTCGCCAGTGGCCGGATCTATGCTCACCACCGAGTTCTCATTCGGCAGTGCTTCAACCATCAGTGTAAGGGGCCCTGCGCCACCTACCGCCAGCAAAATCTGACCATTGGCGTCCACCGTGATACCTGCTGGTCCGGTGATTTCCGGTCCTCCGATGCTATACGACGGCAGCCCGGTCGCAATAACGGATTGTGTGCCGTCGGGCGCGATCATGGTGACTTGACCGGTACCACCTCGGGTGCTGATCGCATGACCCATCCCCTCTTCGGCGACCGGTGTTGCATCGAGATCGACCGGAGTCGCATCGCCACCAGCGGCTGGCATCTCGATGGTCTCCTCACCACCGGTACCCGCTTCAGAAACGTAAATAGCTCCATCGTCGCCGACAGCAACGTATCGCGGATTGACGAGCCCTTCGGCGATGACAGTACACCCCTCTGGCAGTGGAGGACCGCCCATGGGACTGGCACCTGGACTAGCTTCCTGCAACGCCGAGGCGGAACTACTTCCAAGGAGACCTACAGCGATACTGAGACTGAGCACTAAACGCTTCGCGTCCATACACTCTCCTTCTGGACCGACCTATTCCAATTGGGACCCATTCGCAATTCTACGCATCAGTCATTCAACATTCAATGGCAGATCCGGGAAATAGGCTTAAATCCTAAGATTGACCTTCCGGCGCATCTGGGAAGCTCAGCTCTTGGGAGCAAGAAGGACACGCCGCGGGCGTAAGGAAGACGATGCGCTACAAGACATCTGATGGGGCAATGGATATCTAAACCCGGACACAGGACGACGCCGCCAGGTTGGCCCGCCGGCTGCTGCATCGCCCGTCTTCGGAGTCCTTCATTTGGGACTCTCACAGCCCCGAAGCGAAATGTATAAGAGATAAGCGGAACCAGAGGGCTGCCATGGTTTGTGCAGCCCTCCCATCATTCCACTACAGTGCAGCAATGACTGCGTCGCCGAAAGATGACGTCGTAGCGGTTCCACTGAGATCGCGGGTCCGGGTACCTGAGCTTACCACCTGCTCAACGGCTTGCTCTATTCCAGTCGCTTCCCGTTCCATGCCAAACGAGAGGCGAAGCATCAGGGCCGCGGAGAGAATCATGCCCGCCGGGTTTGCGATTCCCTGTCCCGCAATGTCGGGCGCGCTCCCGTGAATCGGCTCGTATAGCCCAGGCCGCCTGCCATCCAATGCTGCGGCGCCAAGGCTGGCTGACGGAAGCAGGCCAATCGACCCTCCCAGCACCGAGGCCTCATCGGTGAGGATGTCCCCGAACATGTTCTCCGTGACAATCACATCGTAGGCACTCGGCTGCTGGATCAGCTTCATGGTCATCGCGTCAACCAGCATGTGCTCTAACCAGACATCCGGATAGCTCTCCGCGACCTCATTCACGATCTCCCGCCACAATCGGGAAGATGAGAGCACGTTGGATTTGTCGACACTCGTGACGTGCTGCTTCCGCTGCTGCGCAAGCTGGAATGCGAGTTCTACAACACGGCGGACTTCATGTTCACGATAGATTAGTGTATCAATAGCGGCACGTCCGCGGCGCTCGCGCCATCGCCTGGAAGGACGCCCGAAATAGAGCCCGCCTGTCAGTTCGCGGACGACCAGCAGGTCGGTCCCCTTGACACGATCCGCCTTAAGCGGAGACGCGTCGAGAAGAGCCTCGTTGGCGACAACTGGGCGGAGATTCGCAAACAGGCCAAGCGCCTTGCGGATACCAAGGAGGCCCTGCTCCGGCCTGACCCTGGAGTTTGGGTCATCCCATTGGGGTCCGCCCACCGCGCCGAGCAACACCGCATCAGCCTCACGAGCGGCCTCGATATCCTCGGACCTCAGTGCGGTCCCATATGCATCGATCGCACAACCGCCCAACTTGCGCTGATCAAAGGTGAATCTATGTCCAGCCGATGAGCCGACCGCATCCAGCACGCGAAGCGCCTCATGCATCACATCTGGCCCAACGCCATCGCCTCCGAACACGACGATCCGCCTCTCCAAACCGCTGCCTGTCGTCCCCATCATCTCCCCAACCGCGCCGAAGGGCGATCGATCATGATCGCCCTTCTCGTCCTATCCAACTGCCGCAGGCGCGTCTACCTCGGGCAACCATGCCTTCCGCGTGGCTTCGTATGACGAGATGTCAGGCTCGTGCGTCATTGTGAGCCCGATATCGTCCAGGCCTTCCATCAATCGGTACCGGGTGAAGTCGTCCAGCGGGAAGCTTGCCTGCATCCCTAAACGGGGCACGGAAACCGTCCTGGTCTCAATATCCACGACGACCTCCAGGAACGGATGCTCCTGTGCCGCCTCAAGCAACTCGGCGCCGAACGCTTCATCCACCTGGACCGGCACGAGGCCCGACTTGGTCGCGTTGTTCCGGAAGATATCGCCGAACTTGGGAGAGATGACAGCCTTGAACCCGTAGTCCATCAGCGCCCAGACAGCATGCTCGCGCGAGGAGCCCGTGCCGAAGTTTGGACCGGCAATAAGGACGTTCGTGCCCTCGAACTCGGGTCGATTGAGGACAAAGGTCGGGTCGGATTCTCTCCAGGCAGAGAACAATCCTTCGCCAAAGCCGGTTCGCTCAACCCGCTTGAGCCAGACGGCCGGAATAATCTGGTCGGTATCGACATCGCTGCGATCAAGTGGTGCAATCCGCCCCTCGATTTTCTTGACCGGTTCCACCGCGTTCCTCCTAAGCCAGGTCGCCCGGCGTTGCGAACGTCCCCATCACAGCGGTAGCGGCAGCGACTTGCGGCGATACGAGATGAGTGCGCCCGCCCTTGCCCTGCCGCCCTTCGAAATTGCGGTTGCTGGTGGATGCGCAGCGCTCGCCGGGACTCAGCTGATCGGATTCATGCCGAGACACATTGAACACCCCGCTGCCCGCCACTCGAAGCCGGCGGCCCGGAAGATCTTGTCCAGCCCTTCCTGTTCCGCTTGCGCCTTCACCCGCATGGAGCCGGGAACCACCATGGCCCGCATGCCATCAGCCACATGGCGACCGTCCAGGATCTGCGCCGCCGAGCGCAGGTCCTCGATCCGGCTATTCGTGCACGACCCAAGGAAGACAGTATCGACCCGAATATTACGGATCGGTGTGCCGGCCTCCAGCGCCATGTATTTCAGGGCGCGCGCTGCGGCATCGCGGTCGCCCTCGCTTGCAAACTGCGACGGATCGGGCACAACCTCATTGATGGACGTCACCTGGCCAGGATTCGTGCCCCACGAAACATGCGGAGCAATGCTGTTGCCGTCCAGCACCACCTCATGGTCGAACTCCGCCCCTTCATCGGTGGGAAGCGACCTCCAGTCGTCAAGTGCCGCTTCCCATTCAGCACCTCTTGGCGCGTACTTGCGACCCTCAACATAGGCGAAAGTTGTATTGTCAGGCGCAATCATGCCCGCCTTGGCGCCGCCCTCAATCGACATGTTGCAGATCGTCATCCGCCCTTCCATCGAAAGAGCACGGATGACCTCGCCGCGGTACTCAACAATGCGACCGGCACCGCCGCCGGTGCCGATCCTGCCAATGATCGCCAGGATGACATCCTTCGCCGTCACGCCCTCCGCCAGCGTGCCGTCCACCGTGATCGCCATTGTCTCGGGCCGGAACTGAGGCAGCGTCTGCGTGGCAAGGACATGTTCGACTTCGCTCGTGCCGATGCCAAAAGCGAGCGCGCCAAAAGCGCCATGGGTGGACGTATGGCTGTCCCCACAGACGATCGTCATACCCGGCTGGGTCAACCCCTGCTCCGGCCCAATGACGTGCACGATGCCCTGACCGGGCGCACCCATGGGATGCAGCCGGACGCCAAATTCCGCACAGTTCTCGGTCAGCTTCCGGACCTGTGTGGCCGAGATGGGGTCGGCAATAGGGAGTCCGATGCCAACAGTTGGGACGTTGTGGTCAGCTGTTGCGATCGTCAGGTCGGGACGTCGCACCGGGCGACCAGCCAGCCTGAGACCGTCAAACGCCTGCGGCGACGTCACTTCATGCACAAGATGCAAATCGATATAGAGCAGATCGGGCTCGCCGTCCGCCGAGCGCACCACATGGCGCTCCCACAGTTTTTGGGCCAACGTCCTAAGCGACGACACCGTATTTGCCTCCACGTGACTACCTCTCAAAGTTCGTAAGACTGTCTCGATCAAATTTATAAGATATTGTCGTTATGCAGCTGACCGCCGGCCTGAGAACACCGCAAGCTCAAACGCCTTGAACGCGCAATCGACATCGACGAACCCGATATCGATGAGCCAACGTGTCTGGACGTCGACCGGAGCCAGGATGTTCGCTTGGGCATCCTCACGTGTCCAGTAGCGATTCTCGATGGCCGCCGCATCCGCGTCCGGCCCATCGGCCGCCACAATCGAGTCGATCATCAGGCGATCATGCGCTGCCTCGTAGAGTTCGGACGGGGAGCTCACATGCTCAATGTTGACGAACATACCTCCCGGAACTAGCCAGTCAAGCACTTCCATATACAGGGCACGCTTGTCTTCGTCCGGCAGGTGATGAATGGCATAGCGGGAGACGACGACATCGTATGGCCCTGCGGCAACTACCCGGACGTGCCAGTCTGCGGAGCGAAGATCGCCTACGACGAAATCCACCGTTGGCCCTGAATGTAGGGAACCGAACCGCGCAAGTGCCGCGGCCATCATTGGCTCAGAAAAATCGACCAGTACGGCGCATTCTACGGGATGCCGCTCTGCAATAACGGTAGTGACAATTCCATCGCCAGAGCCGAGGTCAAGAAGCTTCCGCACACGGATTCCGGCCGCATCGAGTAGCCGGTGCATGACCTCGAACTGCGCCTCTACGAACGGAACGCCATCCCGGATGTCATGATACCCGGACGCTACAGCCGGTAGTTGCCAGACCCGGTCGTGACGTTCCGTGGGCTCCCCGCGCGCATCGCCATCGCTTAGCTCCAGCGTGACGTCGACGAGCCCATCAACACCATGTCCGGATGGTGCGCCGCAACGTCACTCAGTGCCGCGATGTACGCCTTCGCGCTCGCTTCCACGATATCGGTTGCCAGGCCGTGCCCCGAGTAGGACTGACCCTCGTGCTTGATGCGCACATGCACCTGTCCCTGGGCATCCTCGCCCGGAGTCACGGCTTCGACATGGAAATACGTCAGCTCGTTCTCGACGCCGAGCGCCGCGTCTACGGCCTTCATCAATGCATCGACGGGACCATTGCCCTCAGCATCCCCGGAGACCTCCTGGTCACCGCGCCCAATAACGGCCGACGCAGTTGCGGATCCACCGGTGCCAATGTTCGCGCTCCAGCGCACGAGCCGGAGCGTACCGGCCTTCGAGGAAACCTGGTCAGCTACCAACGCCTCAAGGTCCGCTCCCGTAATCTTCTTCTTCCGGTCGGCCAGCTCCAGAAAGCGCTCGTAGACAACCTGGACCTGATCCTCCTCGAGCTTGATCCCGAGATCCTTCAGAGCGTTCCTGAATCCGGCCCGCCCCGAGTGTTTACCAAGCACCAGGCTGGTGCCCTCCCACCCGACATCGGCAGGATTCATGATCTCGTACGTCGTCCGCTCCTTCAGCATGCCGTCCTGATGGATGCCGGCCTCGTGAGCGAATGCATTCGAACCAACGATGGCCTTGTTCACCTGCACTTCGATGCCGGTGAGCATGCTCACAAGACGGCTGGTCGGCACCAGCCGCTGT
>DASYWM010000161.1:0-3384 GCA_035936075.1 Thermomicrobiales bacterium | reverse complement strand
GCGAGTGTCATGCCGGTACGACCCTTGTTGGCCGTCGGGTACGAGGTGGCGATCCGGATGGCCGGCAACCAACCCGCGCTGCGGCGGCCGAGGCGTTCCACACCGGAGACCAGCCAGTCAAAGTTCTGCATGATCACGCGGGTCGACGCCGCCACGATGCAGATCTCCGACAGGAAAAACATCTCAATATTGCCGTCGTATTCGCCGAAGACGGACGAGAAGATGTCCTCCGGCAGTAGCCAGAAGGCGAGCGTGACGAGGCCCGCCACGGTCAATACCCACCGCGGGTGCCAGCCGAAGTACGTGAGGATCGCCGCGACCCCGAACGGGATGAGGGTCACTCCGGCGGTGAACTGGAACAGGCTGCGGCTGCCCTGTGCACCGAGGATCAGCAGGCCGCCGATCGCGAGCATTACGATGCCCCAGATAATCTGGCGGCGATTCCGGTGTGACTGGTAAGCATCCGGGATATCCCGGACGGCCGCTACTACATTGAGCCGGCTCACGCGCCACGATGACACCGCGACCGCGAGGAAGGTGATCACCACACCAAGCGCGTAGGCGATAACCATGCTTCGCGGGTGGACATAGGGCGTGATCTCGATGAAGTCACCGAAGGCAGACTGCAGGCCCTTGCCAATACCGAGTGCGATTGCCGCACCAAGCAGCGTACCCAACAAGCCGGCCAACAGCGTGTACCCAGCCCCCTCGGCGATGAACTGCTGGATCAGCTGACGGCGCTGGGCCCCCACCGCTCGCTCCATGCCCATCTCTGAGCGGCGCTCAGCCGCGAGCATGGTAAAGATGAGGACGATCAGCAGGATGCCAACTGCAATCGAGAAGAGACCGAATACGATGAAGAACGTCACGAAGACGCTGGCGATAAGCTCCGCATCCTCAACGAGGTCGCGCTTGATCTCATTGATGCCCAAGCCCTGGTCGGCGAGGCCCGGCTTGATCAGGTTGACGACAGCATCGGTGTTCTCCAGACCTTCTCGCGTGCCGCCGGCGTTCGAGATGCCGATACCGCTGATTCGTCCTTCGTTGCCTGTCATCTCCTGGAGAGGTGCGAGTTGCATCGCCATCGCGGGGTTACCACTACTGTCGAGGCTCCCGGTGACGATTGAGTCTTCGGCGATGGCAGCCACCTGCAGCACGACCGGCTCGTTCCGGATCGCCACTATGAGGTAATCGCCGACTTCGGCGCTGAGATCCTCGGCGCCTGTCTCACTCAGGAGCACCTCGCGCTCGCCAAAACTGGCGAAGTCGACAGGGTTGCCGTCGAGGTCGTCGGTCCCGCCGAGTTCCTCAAATGAGGTGGAATCGATACCGACAAGAATCACCGTAGGCTCGGACTGTACCGCTGTCTCGATGACCCGCTCGAACGAGGGAACATCGCCGGGATCATTGTCCTCAACGTTCAGCGCAGGTGTGTACGAGACCAGCAGCCCGCCTATGGCGTCGACCGCACCACTGTCGCCGGCCAGGTCACGCACGGTGTCGAGCGATGACTCGGGGATGGTCTGGGTGACGACCGCATCGATCTCGCCCTCACCGTCTCCGTCAGCCGACGCCACGATGATTTCGTCCACTGGACCGAGTTGATCATAGACCTGGGTACTGACCGACCGATTCAGGGTGTCGCCGGTACCGAGCGCGGCGGAGATGATCAGGGTCGAGAGCATAAGTCCGATCACGATCAAGATCGTCTGCGCCTTGCGCCGTGGGATATTACGCACACCGAGCTTGAAGATCACCGGTCGCCGCCACGCGATGAAGGCCACCACTGCCATGCAGAGCAGGAGCAGCACCACCATCACAACCATAATTCGTACCATGGGGATACCGAACAAGGCTTCCATCGATTGCTCCTTCGGGAGCCACCCCTTCGTCAGGAAGAGGCGGTAAGCGGTGCGGCGATACCGTCTGGATTCGCAACGTGGACGGTGGCTGGAACACGGTCTTCCCCGATGATCTCGCCGTCCTGCATCCGGACGATACGGTGCGCCTGGGCACCGACATCTATGAGGCCGCCTGTGAGTTGCATACGAGCCGCTGACATGTGAGCATGCCGGCCGAGTGTATCCGCCCTGTACGAACTGACGAACCGATTCCGTGCTGTCGGGCACGCGTGGTGGCTATTGGCAAATCTCGTGTGGACCCACTTCGATTCTACGACTTGGAGTCAAGAGAGGAGACGCGGATCCGGGGTGCTCGTCCGGGACATTTCGGGTGGCATGGCGTCTGCTCTCCACGAGGCGCGAGGACAAGGGCGGGATGCGCCGGATGTGAGGTCGATCACCTGAGGGCGTGTTACCCACCAGGAGGTGATGAGCGAGATGGCAGTCAATAGGGGGATGGAGCAGCCGAACGTCCCGAGTTCGAAAAGCGGCGGAGAGGCGATGACCGCGAGTTGGCGCCTCGGAACCATCCGGGGAATTCCGATTGGCCTGCATTGGAGCATGGCGCTGGTCTTCGCACTGTTAACTCTCTCGCTGGCAACGGCTTTCTTCCCTGCCACGCACCCCGATCAGCCAGTGGCAGCGTACTGGCTCATGGCCGTGATCTCCGCTGTGCTCTTCTTCACCTCAATCCTGCTCCATGAGTTGGGGCACTCTTGGGTAGCCCAGCGCAACGGCATCCCTGTGACAGGCATCACGCTTTTTGTGTTTGGCGGTGTCGCTCAGATTAGTGGTCGTCCCAAGACTGCCCCGGTCGAGTTCCGAATCGCTGCTGCAGGCCCCATTGTCAGCTTCGCGCTTGCTGCCATCTTTGGTCTGGTCTGGCTGTTGGCTCGTGACTTCCCCTATCTGGCAGCACCATGCGCCTGGCTGTCACGGCTCAACCTGGTACTGGCCCTGTTCAACCTCCTCCCTGGGTTCCCGCTCGATGGTGGACGGATATTACGCGCTGCTGTCTGGCAGATTACAGGTGATGAGCGGCGCGCCGCACAGGCCGCAATGGTGAGCGGTCAGCTCATGGCTTTCGCATTGATGGGCTTGGGAGCCATCATGGTGTTCAGGGGCAACTTCGCGAATGGCGTATGGCTCATCTTTATTGGTTGGTTCATCCAAAATGCGGCCATGACGGAGGCAACGGGCTCCACGCTCGAAGCGACACTGCGCGGTGTCACGGTCGCACAGGCGATGGGCCCAAGGGAGCCCCAGGTTCCGAGCCGGCTCAAATTGCGCCAACTCATCGATGAGCATGTCCTACCTACCGGCCACCGGTATTTCCTTGTGGTTGATGGAGATATTCCACGAGGAGTAGTGACCCTGCGCGATGTGGCAAAGGTGCCGCGTGAGCGCTGGGATTGGGCATCAGTCGCAGAGGTGATGATTCCCTGGAACCGGCTGAGCTATGTCACGCCTGACACGGAGCTTC
>DASYWM010000160.1:0-9553 GCA_035936075.1 Thermomicrobiales bacterium | reverse complement strand
CGAGTGCGATGTAATCGAAATCAGGCGTGAGCAAGGATGTGTTGAGCACCTGCTCTCCCGGTTCGGCGCTCACCCCGGGATCGAGAATGCCTGGCACCATGCCGTGGCAGGCGAGCACGTTTCGCTTGCCGCTGAGCAGGTAGGGCATCACCGGATCGTCGTTCGTGAGCGCCCCATGGGGGATCGCGTGCACATGGAGATTGAGGTCAGGGAACAGGTCGACCTCGTGGATGTCTTCGTATTCCGCGACGAATCGAATCTCGGGCAGGGCCAGTTCCAGGACCGAGTAGGCGGAGCCTCCGGTGCGGATCCGAGGAGTGTCGTGGTTGCCGGCAATGACGAGTGTGGGGATGCCAGCCTTCTCGAGCCGACGGAACTGCTGGATGAAATGGCGCAATGTCTGCCACGTCGGGCGCGTGTGATGAAAGACATCCCCGGCATGGATGATGGCGTCTACATCGCGCGTCAGGATGTCATCGATTGCGCGCTCAAGTGCCTTCTCGAAATCGACCGTGCGCTGATTGCGCCCTGTCTCCGGATCGGATTTGCTCAGCGCCCGAAAGCCGAGATGGGTATCAGTGATATGGGCAATGCGGATCGATTCGCTCATGACATCGACTTCAGTTCTCGTGCCTTAAGCAGCTGCTTCTGGGTCGCGCGCCACGCATTGCCACGCGGGCTGCTCCCTTCCCGGAACATGCGGTTGACGTTGGACCGGACCTGCTCGATATCTTCTCCGTCCAGGCCGTCACAGGCGATCATGACCTCGTTCTTGCGCGGGGCGTTGTCTCCAAGCAGGTTCTGCAAGAGGCGGAAGATCGGATCAGACGGATGAACGTTTGGCTGGGAAGCTTTCTCCTTGCCAAAGACGCGCTGGCCGTTGACGCCAGGGATGGTCGGTGGCAGTGGGAAGGTCCCGAAGAGCGGTGCCCGGAAGTGCGCGTGGCGGACAAGCAGCCGGCCCTTGGCGAGACCAAGCAGTTCCTGCTTGGAGGTGTCGGAGATAGAACGGTAGGCGGCGTTAATGATCTCCTCATCGCCGATACGTCCGTAGAACGACGTGCCGCAGTTGCCGAGAATCTCCGTGTCGACCTTTGAGCGGAACTGTTGGGCGCCGAGAAGTACCACGTTGAGGTGGCGACCCCGCGCCGCGATGTCGACGAGGGTGTCCCGCAGGCCGCCTTCGCCTCCCGCCGGGGCGTACTTGTTCAGCTCGTCGACAAAGACGATCAGCTTGTCGACGCCCATATCGCTCTTTTCAGCAAGCTTCCAGATCGCGTTGATGGTGGAGGAGACAATCAACTCCTGTGCATTGGTGTTGCAGGCGCTGATGTCAACGACGCGAAGCTCTCCCGGATTGAACCCATAGTCAACCTGCGGTGTGGCACCGTAGTGCACCGCGCCATCGGCGAGCAGGCCACCGAGCTTGTCCTGCAGGCCCTTGAAACGGTTTTGTGCCTTGCGGATTGTTGCCTTGTGGTGGCCGTTCCACGTGTCCTGTCCAGATTCGGCCAGCTCATTCTCGATACGCGAAAAGAGCTCCCGAAGCTCGTCCAGGGAACCGATCTTCCGCTCGCGGAGCTCATAGATGAAGCCGAAGAGCTTGTCGTCGAGGTCGTTGAAATCGAAGATCCGGTGCGGATACCAGAGGGCCCGGTCCAGCGACCAGAGGATCGGGAAGACCCGGTCCGATTCTCCAGGTATGTTGCGTTCGGTGTTGAGCGACTTGTAGTCGTGAAAGCCACTGAGGTCGACGCGCTTGTTGGCGGACTGGGGTGTCATGCCAGGCCGGAAGGGCGCGAAGATGTTGACGTTCTCGAATGGCCTGGGATCTAGCCCAAGGGATTCGTAGGCACTGAGCTGGTCCTTGTCCAATCCCTTCCAGCCCGAGGCAGCATAGGCGTCCTCCATGGCCGGTTCAGGCTGCGCCGGCTTGTCGAGCCAGAGCAGGTCCGGTCCTTTCACATTGAACATGAGGGCGGCGACGGTTTTGCCCTCGCGCGCCATGGTCTGGAAGACGGAGCTGGTCAGGAAGAGCGCGTGGCTTGTCTTCGTCGCTAGGCCGGATTGGCCGGTCCAGTTGGCGTGCCCAGCTTCCGGGCCGAGCAAATATTCCTCGTCGAGGAAGAGCGGGGTCTTTTGGAAGCGCTCCAGGCCATGCATATCGGTGAGGACATCACCGTCAGCATCCCGGACATAGTTCCCGTTGGTATGCATCAGCGCCGGGATCGGCGTGCCGCTGAACTGGTGAACACCCAGCGCGTATTCGATTGCGGCTTCGGTGGCGAAAAAGACCGGGCCGTTGATGGCGGGCCGGTTCGAGGAAACATCGTCGCGAACATGCTTCGTGGCCAGCACCTTGACCGTGAAGACTAGGATCTCCGGCCTCATGGTCGGGCCTTCTTCCGGAAGTGCCAGCTCCATACGTCGGTCGAAATAGTCGTCCAAGAAGGAGACCAGGTCGGAATATCGGCGCGGCTCGTCGACAACACCGATGACGGCGGCCTCCTCGGAGAAGGTGACGACAATATGGCCAACGTCGAGCGTGAGTGCCACATCGGAGGCCCAGAAGTAGAACTGGTGAGATCCTGCCGGTTCACGCTCGCTGCTGACAACCCGCCCGACCGCGCCTGTCTTGTGGTCGACGAGATCGGTGAAGCGGTCCTGCTCCCAAATCTGCTGTGTCGTGATATCGAAATCGAGTGCCATGAGAACTCCGGGTCGTGAGGTCAGGAGGGCCAGCCGACAGTCATTGCATTGATACGGCGCTTGAGCATGAGCTCGAGCAGGTGGACGGGATAGAGCAGGGTCGGCCATCGCGAGTCTTTGGTTGGGCGGGGAATTCGTTCGGCCATGAGCCAGGCGGCGATGTTGTCGATAAGCTCCGGTTCCCACACTTCGCTGCTGGCTTCAAGACGAACCAGGGCATGACGGGCATCGAGCCCGGTCGAGGCCCACATCCGCTGGTACCACATGGTGAGGATCTGGTTGCGTAGCTCCGATTCCGGCTCCTCTTCGCCGCCCGAGGGCCTCAGCTGATAGGCCGAGGTGCGATGTCCCTGCGGCAGGGAGTAGAGCGCGGTTGCCTCCTCACCGAAAAGATGCTGCGATGTCGGGTCCTTCACGAATCCGATCGCGTTCGGGTATTGCCCCTGCAGTCGCCCGTCCACGACCAGCCACTTGTCGAGGTCCGGATTCCGAATGCGGGAGTCCCAATAGCGGACAAGTTCCTGCTCCACAGCTCCGCGAACACGGCCCGCCTGTTGCTGGGCGTAATAGAGCAGATGGCCGTAGTTGCCGGCCAGGGCATGGTACTGACCGAGATCAGGGGCGTTTCGGGCGAACTTCTCCAGCGGATCGCGGATCTCTTGCCCAGCCTCTTGCAGGATATCAATGAGGCGGTTCATCTCGACCGATTGCGTCTGCATCGGGACAAACCACGTCAGTCGCTCCACGAGCGTATCGCCCAGCAGCTGACACGCTCCCTCCTCATCCCGCTCGAGGATGCCGACGACCGCGATTCCCACAATCACTGGAACCACCCCGATGCGCCAAACCGGGAGCGTCTTTTGGCTGCCATCCAGGAACCAGGCGAAGTTCGTCTCGTTTCGTCGCTCAATAGGCCGGGCGACAATCGGGCCTTCGAGGCGTTCAACCTGGGCCGACCGCGTTTCCGTGGAGGAGCCATCCAGTATCTGCGGAACATTCACATCCGTCTCGAGCGAGCCCGAGCGACGCATGTCGGTCAGGGCAACGCCCTGACCCTGCAGGCGCTCCTCGATGCCCCTGACGAGATCCGGAAGCGTCTGCCTGCTTGTTTGGGTTGTCGCCATCGTCACGTCGAGGCTCTGCTTTCCCGGGGCGTTCGAAGATATCGGCGGCGGGGATGCCGATGTACGTATACACGAACAGGTGTGCTATTCCTGAGTATACCCCATGTTTTGTCCTACGGTGTCTTATCTACGCTGATGGTAGGCTAACAGGTGGCGCTTGGATAATTTTGCCACGCCGAGGGGTGTACGTGCAGTGCGGGGGCGGGAAGATGGCAGAGCATTCAGGAGCAGCCAAGGCATGGGGTGGACGGTTTGCAGAATCGCCCGATGCCCGGCTGGAGGCATTCAATGCGTCGGTGGGATTCGATGTGCGAATGATCCGGGAGGATATCCGTGGCTCGATCGCTCATGTCCGGATGCTTGGTCGCCAGAACATCGTCCCTGTTGATGAAGCGGACTCGATCGAGGGGGCACTGTGGCAGGTCCTGGGAGAGGTTGAGGCGGGCAAGTTCTTGCTGACGATCGCCGATGAGGATGTCCACACCGGTGTCGAGCGTCGGCTCCGCGAGCTTGTCGGTGGCATTGCCGGGAAGTTGCACACCGGACGCTCTCGCAACGATCAGGTAGCAACCGACTTCCGGTTGTGGACGAAGCGCATGCTGGTTGAGATCGCAACCGGTCTTGTGCGTTTTGGCGAGGCCCTGCTGACCGTCGCGCGGGAGAATGCCGACGTCATCATGCCGGGCTACACGCACCTGCAGCGAGCCCAGCCGATCCTGCTCGCCCATCACATGCACGCCTATGGAGAGATGGCCCTTCGCGACCTGGATCGCGTCCGTGAGGCTTTCCGCCGCACCGATGTGCTGCCTCTCGGCTCCGCCGCACTTGCCGGTGCAACCTATCCACTCGATCGGGAAAGCGTAGCCGCTGATCTTGGCTTTGCCCGGATCTCGGCGAACAGCCTCGATGCGGTCTCCGACCGTGATTTCGCCCTCGATGCCCTGTACGCCTGCTCTCTGATCTCGCTGCACGTTTCCCGGCTCAGTGAGGAACTGATCCTCTGGTCCTCCGGCGAGTTTCGCTATATCGAGATCGCCGACCGCTTCTCCACTGGCAGCTCGATCATGCCGCAGAAAAAGAATGCAGACATCGCCGAGCTTGGACGAGGCAAGACCGGCCGCATCTTTGGCGACCTTCTTGCGTTATTGACGACGATGAAGGGTCTTCCGCTGGCCTATAACAAGGACATGCAGGAGGACAAGGAAGGGTTGATCGACGCGGTCGATACCATCCTTGCCGTGCTGGATGTTTTTCCACCGATGCTCGAGTCCCTGACAGTGCATGGTGATTGCACAGCCAGGGCGGCCATCGAGGATTTCACGCTCGCGACCGACGCGGCGGATATGCTGGCCAAGGCCGGAGTGCCATTTCGTGAGGCGCACGAGATCGTCGGGTCGCTTGTCGGCCGATGTATCGCCGAGGGCAAGACGTTTGCCGACCTCACCGATGAAGAGTGGGCAGCTGTTCACCCCGTGTTCGCTAATGAACGACCACCTCTCGATGGGGCGGGGAGCGTCGCTCTGAGAGACGTCCCTGGTGGCACGGCGCCCATCCGGGTTGCCGTGGCGGGGAAGCGTCTTGAGGGCAATATCGCCAATCATCGGGAGTGGGTGGTCCACCAGGACCAGGTGCTCGAGGCACTGTTTGCACCGCCGTCCAGTTGATATTGACATTCCTGTTGCCATGCTTTGGAGAACAACTTGAGTTCCAGGATTAATACATCCGAGCGCGTGCGTGATCTCGTGACCGATGCCATGCAAGCGCGGCGGGCAATCCCGGCGCCACGCGCGACGTACCGCCTCCAGTTCAATCACACCTTTACGTTTGCCGATGCCATAAAGCTGGTGCCGTACTTCGCCGACCTCGGTATCAGCCACGTCTACGCCTCGCCGATCTTCAAGGCGGCACCCGGGTCGATGCACGGGTACGACGTCGTCGACTACGGGGAGATTAATCCCGAGATCGGCACCCGTGAGGACTTCGACCGCTTCGTCTCCGAGCTGCATCAGCATGGCCTAGGCCTGATCATCGACTTCGTTCCCAACCACATGGGTATCGAGAAGGGTGCCAACGCCTGGTGGCAGGACGTTCTCGAGAACGGGCAGATGTCGCGCTACGCCGAATTCTTCGATATCGCCTGGAGCCCGTTGAAGCGAGAGTTGCAGGGCAAGGTGCTGCTGCCGTTCCTCGGTGGCCAGTATGGAGAGGTGCTGGAGCGCGGCGAGCTGACGCTTGTGATGGAAGATGGCGGCTTCCTGATCCGTTACTTCGACACGCCGTTCCCGATCGATCCCCGCACGTGGCCCTTTATCCTTCGCCGGGCCCAGGAAGCAGTGGAGGGGTTACTTGCTCCCGATGATCTCGACTTGCTCGAGTTCGAGAGCGTGATCGCTGCGCTGGAGCATCTTCCCGTTGCCGGCGTGGATGAGCCCACCGCCGACGCTATCGCGGCGCGTCATCGCGAGCATCTGGTGGCCTGCCACCGGCTGGATGAGCTGGGCAAGCGGTGCGACGTGATCAACGATGCCATCAGCGGGGTCGTTGAGGCACTGAACGGCGAAGTGGGCGATCCCCGTTCCTTCGATGCGCTCGATCACCTGCTGAGCATGCAACCCTATCGCCTGTCCTACTGGCGGGTGGCGGCCGAGGAGATCAACTACCGCCGGTTCTTCGCGATCAACACTCTGGCGGCGATCCGTCAGGAGGAGCCGGAGGTGTTCGAGGAGACGCACCGGCTGCTCATCTCCCTTCTTGTCGAGGGGTCGATCGACGGTGTGCGCTTCGATCACCCGGATGGCTTGTGGAACCCGGAGGGGTACTTCCGGGCGGTACAGGAAGCCACGATTCGCGAGGAGGTCCGCCGGCGGCTGTCCCCGGAGACGGACGATGAGTGGGAGTGGCTGAAGCCGGATCTCGATCTCGCAATTGATGAGGCACTGAACCAGATCCGCGAGTCGGACCGACATTGGCCCGTCTACGTGGTGGGGGAAAAGATCCTCGAGCATGGAGAAGCTCTGCCCACGGGCTGGGAGATCGCCGGAACGGTGGGCTACGAATTTGCCCAGGCCGCGACCGGACTCTTTGTCGATCCCGAGGCGCGAGCCCTGTTCGACAAGGTCTATACCCGGTTCACCGGGGACAACATCCGCTTCCCGGAGCTCGTCTACGAGATGAAGCAGCGGATGATGCGGGAAGCGTTCCCCAGTGAGGTCAACGTCCTGACCAATGTGCTGAACCGCATTTCGGAGCGCGATCGGCATTCGCGGGACTTCACGGTGAACAACCTGCGCGCGGCGCTCCGCGAGGTGATGGCCTGCTTCTCGGTCTATCGCACCTACACGACGTGTGATGCGTTCGGGGTGGCGGACCGGGACAGGAAGTACATCGAGACCGCCGTCGCCCAGGCAAAGAAGCGCAATCCCGGAACGGATGTATCGGTCTTCGATTTCGTGCAGGAAGTGTTGCTGTTGCATGTGACCGACAACCCGCGGGAACGCTACGACCAGCGGTGTCACTTCGCGATGAAGGTCCAGCAGTTGACAGGGCCCGTGATGGCCAAGGGTCTTGAGGACACGGCCTTCTACCGCTTCAACCGTCTGACGTCGCTCAACGAGGTTGGCGGTGACCCGGCGAAGTTCGGCACAAGCGTGGACGAGTTCCACCGGCAGAACAGGGCGCGGCGGCGAGACTGGCCGGAGTCGATGATCAACTCGTCGACGCACGACACCAAGCGGTCGGAGGATGTGCGGGCCCGGGTCAGTGTGATCAGCGAGAAGCCGACTGAATGGAGAGCGGCGCTGAACCGCTGGAGCCGCATTAACCGGAAGCTCAAGACCAGGGTCGAGGGAGCGCTCGCGCCACATCGCGTCGATGAATACATGATCTACCAGACGCTGATCGGCTCGTGGCCGCTTGGCGGCTTGGAATCGGCGCATGACAGCTACGTGGAGCGGATACAGGAGTACATCATCAAGGTCGCCAGGGAGGCCAGCCGGTTCACGAACTGGGTGAATCCGAACGAGGGGTACGAGGAAGCCGCGCGCGCCTTTGTTTCCGGGATGCTGGATGCCAGGCGATCCGCTGCATTCCTTGATGACTTTCGTGCCTTCGTCGAAGCGAGAATTGATCCCGGCCTGATCAACGGACTCTCCCAGCAGGTCCTGAAGCTCACATCGCCGGGAGTGCCGGACATCTATCAGGGCACGGAATTTTGGGATGACAGCCTGGTGGACCCCGACAATCGCCGCCCTGTCGACTTCGACGCCCGCACGGAGGCGCTCGCCGCGCAGGAGAGCGTTTCGCTGGAAGATCTCGTGGCGGAGCGGACCGATGGCCGGATCAAGCTCGCCGTGACGTCTCGCCTTCTGGCAATCAGGCGGGAGCACAAGGCGCTCTTCGCGCAAGGCGAGTACGTGCCGGTTCATCCCGAGGGCCCGGCCGCCGAGCATCTTGTCGCATTCCTTCGAAAGCACCAGGGCATCGAGTTGCTGGTGGTTGTGCCACGCCTGCTGATGAAGCTGGCCGGTTCCGGCGGGGTGCTCGATTCGGAGATCTGGAGCGGGACAACGATCCCCTATGCCGGGGAAGATGCATGGCGGGACGTGCTGGACGACCGGCAGTTCGAGGCAGGCGATCTCGCCGTGAGCGGGTTGTTTGAGACATTGCCCGTAAGTGTCCTGATTCGGGGCGAGGAGGAGCGCTGAGATGACAACAGCGAGCTGGCATCCCGCATTCGGGGCGCAGATGGAAGACGGAGGCGTTCGCTTCTCCGTGTGGGCACCGAATGCCGAGACGGTTGATCTGGAGCTGCTGGAGAACAACCTCTCCCGCACCGTGCAGATGACGGGTGACGCTGACGGTCGGTTCGAAACGTTGGTGCCGGATATCGGAGCTGGGGCTCGCTACTTGTACCGGTTGGACGGCGGAGATGGCAGGCCGGACCCATACTCCCGCTTCCAGCCGGAAGGTGTACATGGGCCCTCGGAGGTCGTTGATCCGCATCGATTTACTTGGACCGATAGCGAATGGAGAGGGATCACCCCCGAAGGAATTGTCGTCTACGAGCTTCACATCGGGACGATGACGCCGGGAGGCACGTTTCTCTCGCTTATCGACGAGTTGGCCGAGCTGAAGAGCCTGGGCGTTACGGCGATTGAATTGATGCCCGTAGCGCAATGCCCGGGACGGTGGAACTGGGGCTACGACGGGGTCGATCTGTTTGCGCCGTCGAACGCCTATGGCACTCCGGATGAGTTTCGCCAGCTCGTTGATGCCGCCCACGGGGTCGGACTCGGGGTGATCCTCGATGTGGTTTACAACCACCTCGGTCCCGAGGGGAACTATCTCGGCGTCTATGCCAACGAGTACTTCAGCACCGTCCATGAGACCGGCTGGGGAGCGGGGCTCAACTGGGATGGTGAGAAGTGCGAGTTCGTCCGGCAGTTCGCGATCGATAACGCGTGCTACTGGATCACGGAGTTCCATATTGACGGGCTACGGCTCGATGCGACCCACGCAATCGTCGATGACTGCCCGATCCATCTCGTGCAGGAGCTGACCGCCAAGGCTCGAGACGTAGCCGGTGACCGGGAGATCTTCGTTGTCGCCGAGGACGGCAGGCATGAGATCACCCGAGCCCGTGCAATCGATGAGGGCGGTGAGGGACTGGACGCGATCTGGGCCGACGACTTCCATCATGACGTTCGTGTTCACCTGACGAA
>DASYWM010000159.1:0-17689 GCA_035936075.1 Thermomicrobiales bacterium | reverse complement strand
GTTGTGATGCCCTCATAGACCCCCGAGAGCAGTTCTGCCTGATCTTTCTCGTTTCGTGGGGTCGTGACCTTGCTCTGGCCAACACGGCGGCGATTAAGCTCATGCTGGATCTCGTCTACCGTCAGGGGAATTCCTGCAGGACAGCCCTCGACGACGACACCGAGTGCGGGGCCGTGCGATTCGCCCCAGGTTGTCAGCTTGAATATCTTGCCGAAGCTACTGCCCATAATGTGAGGTCACCCCTGGCCCCCTTGCTCTAAATATTTGCGTCCCGGCTCGAAAACCACGCCATGGACGTCGTAATCATGGCCCGGGGTTTTCCGGAACCCGATGGATTCATACAAATTCCGCGACGCCGTGTTCTCTCCCTGCGTACTCAGCCCCACCCTGGTAGCGCCTCGCTCCAACATCCGTTCGACGGCAAAATGCAACGCCTCACGGCCGAAGCCCTGCCGCTGAGCATCGGGCCGAATTGCTATGCGGTCAAGATGGGACCAACGCCAGAAGTGCGTAAACCCGACATAGGAAATGAGCTCACCGTCGAGGATTCCCGCCCACACCTCGATATTCGGCATGGAAAGGTAGTTTGAGAACTCCTCTGCCGAGTTCCACCAGAGCCAGGGAAAGGCGACGTGATCGAGATTGAGAACAGCCTGCCCCAGCTCGGCTGTCTGCCGGTCCAGCTTCACGAACTGCTGCCGGCGCTGCGTTATCTGCCTGAGGAAGGTCCTGGGCTGGGTGAGCTCGTAGGTAACGATCGTTTCGAGACGCTGCATCCCGTTTCGGGCGTAGAACGACGGTTGCCGTGTCTCATAGGTCTCCAGCAGCACAAACGCTGCAGCTCCGTGTTTCTCGGCCGACGCGATTGCCGCCGCCATCAATGCATCCTCGTGATGAAACGTGGACATCACATTCACAGCCGGGATTTCCGCCCTGTGTCGCCACGGCGTCACGATAAGGAATTCCCTGCTCGCGGGATGCCACTTGGATAACCCGGGCGCCTGGATGATCAATGCCTCGGCGTCACCCTCTTCGAGACGCGGGTGGTTGCGGATAGCAAGTAGGTCGATATCCGCCGGTGTAAGCGTTCTGACGCCATTGTCGGCACCTGGATCAGACCGTCCTCGCGCTATTCCCTTGAGCATCATGACAACGACTCCAGGCTTAGCAATCCCATTTGGCTCATTGGTCCCGGGGCATCTCTTTCCAGGTGACTGAATATGGAATGAGTGGACGGAGCACGGTCACTACCGTCGGTCGATGGGCAATGTCTGGGCCTCCTTATCGAGACGCTCACACGCTACGTCCCCTTATTCTGTCTTCGTCTCTTCAGGCAGCTTCTCATCCGTAGCGTTACTGCATCTGGTGTAATTCCCGGGGTGTCACTCCCGAAAAGGACCCAAAGCATCGCTTGCGAATCAGGATAATCGACCACCAGAATCGGCGAGCGTCTGGTGATTCTACAATTTGGTGTTCTCGCCTGGGACAGGCCGTACAATGGACCCTGGCGATATCGGTCGCGCTACCTTGAATCCCCTACGAAAGACACCCATGCCCTCCCTGCTCCCACTCTTCCCGCTTGGAACTGTCCTCCTCCCGGGCATGCCCATGCCCCTGCATATCTTTGAGCCCCGATACCTCCAGCTGATGCACGATCACGGCACTGACACCATACCTTTCGGTGTTGCACTCATCCACACGGAGCGGCCGCCGCATCGGCCATGGCCGGCACACTCGGTCGGCACGGCGGCAATGATTACCGGCCGTACAGAGCTTCCCGATGGCCGGTGGGATCTGGTCGTAGAGGGTCAGCAACGCTTCCGAATCGTCGACTTCGACGAATCCCAACCGTATGGCATCGCGACAATCGAGTGGCTGGAGGAGATATTGGGCGATCCGACAGAGGCAGACGCCTTACTTCGGACAGTCGGAGCCCAGTTCCATCGGTATGCCGGTGGTATCACCCGGCTCACAAGGCGACGATTTTCCGGCGTGATGATTCCCGAGGAGCCTGTCCGGGCATCCTACGATCTGGTCTCGCGCCTGCCACTCCATACATGGGAGCGGCAGCGATTGCTTGAGGCCGAGACTGCCGTCGAGAGACTGAGAGAGCTTTCCCTGTTGGTCGAGCGCGAGCTGGCCCTGCTCCTGCATGCGGGCGCCGCGGGTCTGGCCGTCAACCATCCAGGGAGCAGGTTCTCGTTGAACTGACCCCCTGGCACCGGTAATTGGCCGCAATCCTGAGGGTCGCCGCGACGGCAATACCATGACGTGATGACAGGCACCTCATCTGGGATGGTGGTTCAGCCACCCCTTCACCATCTCGACAACTTCCGCCTCACCATGTCTGCCGGTATCGATGACGATATCGGCTGCAGCGAACGCTTCCCTTAGCCGATCATGCTGTTTCTCAAAGATATCAGCGGACCAGGTAGGAGAACGGCGCCCCCTAAGCGTCGCCAGATCAAGATCGAGTGCCACCACAACATCCGGTTCCCGCCTCCGCCAGAGATCGCGAATGATGCTGTGCTCCTGAGCGACAACGCGGGCATCATAGCCTTGCTCTCGGAGGTGATCCACAAGTGTCGTTTTCCCGGCGCCGCAGGGTCCGACGACCACGATGCGACGTGGATCGACCGGGTGAGTTTCCTGGTTCACCTCGACACCTCCCTCGTCGCTCGGTCAAAGGGCCACGCCAATCGTCAGGCCATTGGGAACTGGGCGCTCATTCGCCGGATGAGCATATCTGGTTCCTGCTCCACGATCGACAGTGCGATCACGGCCATATCGTCGCCGGGACGTCCCTGATCCCGTTCGATGGCCTTCTGCAGGATCGCTTCTGCCACATCAGAGGCTGGACCGCCGCCCCTCATAGTTGCTTCTGCCAGAGCATCGAAATCGATCGGGGGCAGCATTGCCCGCCGGCCGGAGTGGGGAATCCCGTCCGTGAAGAGCGCGACGCTCATACCGGCTTTCATCGGCAGCTCAACCACCGTCGGCTTCGTCCACTGATACCGGCCCATGGGTCCCGAATCCACCGGCACAACACGGTGCCCCCCATCATCGCAGATGAGCATCGGCGATTCCGCATTGCGGGAAACGACTATCGACTTAGTCTGCATATCCACCGACAGCAAATCAAACGTCGCGGACACCCGACCGTGCCGGAAGGCGAAGAGATGATCGTGCGTGGCCCGCGCGACCACGCCGTCGCGGACGCCCTCCTTGATAAGACCCACCGCTTTTGACGAGAGCAGCAGGCTGAGGGTTTTCGCCGCCTTCCCCGAGCCCTGACCATCGATCATCACGATCGAAAAGCCACCACCAGGCCGCTCAACCAGCTCAACAGTGTCACCGCTCTCGCGACTGGCGTATTTCTCGGTCTTCGCGAACCCGACATCAATAGTCAGTGCCGTGGGCACAAAAAATCCTTTCCCCGCCCGGAGAGCCGACCGAGCTTTCTCGTACGCCAATCATACCGATAACTAATCCAGTCCGGGCCGGGAGACGGGATAGCGCAGAGTTGATCGTGCATCCCCGCGACTTGTTCCGCTTCGTTCACCCGGAAGGTGGCAATCCAAGGAATGACTTGCCGAGAAGAGAAGATCCGAGGCCATAATCATGCTTCATCCGTATATCGTCACCTGCCCTCCGTTACAATCATTGGCAGATCGTTTTCCTGCCGCATGGCGGAACCCCCGACAGGGATACTTGACACCCGTGAAAAATCTCGTCACTTTTGACTTCCACAACACGCTCGCCACCTGCGATCCCTGGTTTTATCTCGAGATTCGGGATCTTCCCGTCGATGTCCTGTCCCATATTGATCCAGCGTTGCTCCACGCCAACACACCCGAAGAGATCACCGCCCGATACCGCTCTCTCCGCCAAGGTGTAATCGCCTCGGGCCGGGAGATTGACGCCGCCGATTGCGTTGCCCGCATCGCCGCAGAGTTGGATATCGAGGTAGATCGCGCATCCATCGAAGAGGGCGTTCACCGTCTCATGCGGCAGGCGATGGAGCACGTTGAACCCGTGCCCGGCGCAATTGAGGTTGTTCGGGAGATCGCGGGTCGAGGGATCCCGGTGGGGGTTATCTCCAGTGCTGTCTACCATCCATTCCTGGAGTGGACGCTAGAGCATTTCGACATTGCCCGGGATCTTGCCTTTGTTGTGACGTCGGCCAGTTGTGGTCACTACAAATCCAACCCCGAAATCTACAGGCACGCGATGTCGCTGGTCGGCTCCGACCCTTCCTGTAGCATCCACGTCGGCGATTCCCCTAAATGGGACGTGTGGGCAGCGCAACAGGCCGGTATGCGAGCGATCTGGTTCTCCAATGGGGATATGGACGCGTTCGTCGATCGTGCTCCTGATACAACGCCTGACTACACAGCGAACGCCCTGTCGGAGACTGCTCCCTGGATCTACCGCTATCTGGACATGCCCCTTACATGATCATTCGCCCAGCTCTTCGGATCGATATCTTCACGCTCTTTCCGCCCATGTTCGAGGGAGTCTTCGGCGAAAGCATCATCAAGCGTGCGCAGGCCAAGGGCATCATCGAGATCAAGGCCCACGACATCCGGGACTGGACGTACGATCGCCACCACACAGCCGACGACACGCCCTACGGGGGTGGTGCCGGCATGGTCATGAAGGCTCCACCGATCATCGAAGCGGTTGAGGAGATTCTTGGCGATGACCTGGATCACGCTCACATCGCGATCATGTCGGCCGGAGGGCGCCGCTTCACACAGGCAATTGCCCAAGAGCTCTCCACCGCTGGACGGATCGCCCTCATCTGCGGTCACTATGAGGGTATCGATGAACGCGTGAGCCAGATACTGCATGCGGACGAAATCTCCGTCGGGGACTACGTCCTTACCGGAGGAGAGCTTCCTGCGATGGTTATTGCCGATGCCATCATCCGTCTTGTTCCGGGGGTGATCACCGAGGCGAGCGTCCTCGATGAATCCCATGCTGGTTCCGGGGTGACAGGTGTTGAATATCCGCATTACACGCGGCCGGCTGAGTATCGCAACATCCCGGTGCCCGATGTGCTGCTCAGCGGTAATCATGCGCGGATCGACCAGTGGCGGCAGGAGCAGGCAAAGATTCGTACGCATCGTTGGCGGCCGGATCTCCTCGGGGATACATCCAGCGATTAACCGGATCCCGGTGCCAGTTCCAGCGTCGCTTGCTGCAAGGCACCAAGCACCCGCAGGCTGTGGAAATCCCGTTCTGCGACGTGCCGAACGTAATGGCTGGTAACCTGCTGAATCTCAATCTTGTCAGCGGGACCGGGCTTGATACGTGCCGCCGCTGCCAGGCCCCCCCGCTCCAGCAGGCGCAGATACTTCTGCGCGTTGAGTGAGAGGGGGATGCTTGCGAGATCTTCATTTCTGCATCGCGGACACAGCAGCCCGCCAAGCTCTGCAGAGAACGCGTTCACCTCGGGCTGGATGGGCTGCCTGCAGTTGACACAATGAAACAGCTCAGGTCGGTAGCCCAGTGCGGTGAGGAGCGCCAACTCGAAGTGGCGCGCGATGGCCCACGGATCCACCTTTTCGTTCAGGAGAACAAGCGACCGCGCCAGGAGGTCATACAGCTCACGGTGCTCCTCACGCGGTTGCGTCAGGTTTCTCACCAATTCCACGAAATAGCTGGCGTGCCCGAAAGCTTCAAGGTTTTCCCGGAGGAGGGCGAACCGGTCGATGGACTCCACGGATCGGACGACATCGAGTTCTCGCCCTCGCGCCAGCTCGAGATTGACCCGGGCGAAATAGTCTAACTGGGGGCCGAGCCGACTCTGCGCTTTGCGGGCGCCTTTGGCAATTACATCCAGCTTGCCCCGGGCGGGCGTAAGGATAACCAGGATGCGGTCGGCCTCCCCATAGTCCATCCGGCTCAGCACGATGGCTTCGGAGCGATAGAGCTTTTCGCGCATGGAATCAGTCATCACAGGCACCAGTCGATACAGCAGGCGACACGTCGGGGGGAACGTCAGGAGCTACGACAAGAGGACCCCCTTTCCAGGCGCCACTCGATCCTCAACAACAGTCTATGCTTTGGGTGGAGCGGACATCGAGGCACGCGTTCCCGTCCGGCAGCAGAACAAATTGCGCCCCTATTGAGGTAATGGTACGGTTTCATTGATGACGACGAATGTCTCTCTTCTGGCTGCATTTGCCGCGGGGATCCTCTCGATCTCGTCACCCTGCGTGCTCCCCCTTCTGCCGATCTACCTGACGCACATTGCCGGCTTGTCGGTGGGGCAATCGCAGCAGACCGCGCGGCCCGTCGTGATGCGCAACGCGCTCGCCTATGTGGTTGGTTTCTCTCTCGTTTTCATCGCCTTCGGCGCGGCCTTCGGCGCTGCTGGCACGTTTGCCGGTTCGCTCGATTTCTTCTCTACCAACCGGGAGTGGCTGGTCCGGATCGGTGGGGTCTTGCTCGTGGCCCTCGGCCTTCACCAGATAGGTATATTCCGGATCCCCTTCCTCTACCGGAGCGCTCACATGTCACTCGACGGCGGTCGGCCCGGTACGGTTGGATCGTCATTCATTATCGGCGTTGGCTTTGGGGCAGGATGGAGTCCCTGTATGGGCCCCATCCTTGGCGCAATCCTTACCATGGCAGCTGGACAGGGAGACATCAAGCGGGCAGTCGTCCTGCTGACCCTCTATGCGGCTGGACTGGCAGTTCCATTCCTGCTGGCGGCCATGGCGATTGGCTCCCTGCCGCAGGTCCTGCGGCGTATCAACAAACACCTGCATCTCGTGACGGCGGCCAGCGGGGCGGTCATGCTTGGGGTGGGAATGATCATGCTGCTGGGCATCTACGAGAGCCTTTTTACGGAGATCATTCGCGTAGCTCCGTGGACGCCTTGGGAGCCCGAACTCTAGGGCCTTGGGTCCTTGAATCCTCTTCCTGAAACGGACGAAACATGGCCGACGTTACCGCTCGCTCACAACCGAAACACTCACGGCCGATGCTTGAGGTCCTTGTGGACCGGATCTGGCGCTTCTTCTGCTCGGTCCGGGCGGCGATCGCGGAGATTGCCTTTCTCACCCTCCTCGTCCTTATCGGAACCCTTCGTGGCAGCTCCGTACCGCGAGCTATCGCGGACCTTATCCCGCCGCTGGAGGGGTTTGTCGATCGCTGGTATGCGTGGGATGTCTTCCGCTCGAGCCTCTTCGCCGGAATTCTCACTCTCCTGACGGTCGCGATCATCGTCTGCACGATCAACCGCATCCCTGGCATATGGGCGACGATCACCCACCCGAAGATCACCACGACTCCCGGTTTCCTCGCCGGTGCGGAGACATCGGCAACCTTCACCTCAGCTTCCAGCGTGGACGACCTGATGGCGACTACTTCCGCACTGTTGCGAACTCAACGCTATCGCGTCCTGACCGAGAAGGTGGGAGACAGAACCCATTTTTATGCCGACAAGAACCGGCTGTCCAAGCTCGGCACATTCCCGTTCCATCTCGGCCTCATCCTGTTGCTCGTTGGTGGCATCGTGACATCCGTCTATGGATTCCGTGAGACCGAGTTCATCATTCCTGAGGGATCGCGACGGAACGTTGGTCACGGCACCGGATTAAGCGTCGAGCTCAACCGGTTTCAGGATTCCTGGACAGAGGTCGGCATACCGATGGAGTATCGCAGCGAGATCACCGTCTACGAGGATGGTCAGGCGGTGAAAAGTGGCGATGTCACGGTCAATCACCCGATGAGCTACAGGAATGCGACATTTTACCAGTCGAGTTTCGGCAACGCGGCCCAGATGACGATTACCGACGGCGACGGCAATATCGTCTACAGGGACGCGGCGGAACTCGGCATCTTCACCATGCGAGGCAATCCCGATGCTCCAGCGGGCCTTATCCGCCTGCCGAGCGAAGGTCTCCAGCTTACTCTCGTCGCGCCCGACTCCAACCCGACCAACCGGCCGGAGCTCGACGCCATGGCGTTGGAAAGTGGACAGTTGTGGATGGGAGTGCAGCCCATTGACGGCTCCGCTACGGGTAACGACATCGGGCAGGGCGGCGTGGTCCTCACCCAGGGCAAGCCCGCAAAGATCGGCGATCTCTCGGTGACCTTCGACCGCGAGACACGTTTCACCGTCCTGCAAGTGGGCTATAACCCCGGTATACCGATCTTTATCATTGCGTCCGTTGCACTATTGAGCGGGCTCGCCTTCACCTTCTATTTCCCGCACCGTCGGGTACGGGGAATCATTTCTCCGGGCGTCGACGGCGCGGTCCTGACCATGGCGCCCCTGGCCAAACGCGACTGGAGCGGTAAACGCGACTTCTTCAAGTTCCTGGAGAAGGCTGACGACGTGATTGGCGTCAAACCCGACGTCAAGCACCCGGCGAATGCCGGGGACTATGAGTACCTGCGACGCCAGAACGCCTGACTCGTGCTGGCCCGGTAGACTAGGTTCAAACATCAGCGGCCGAACAATCGGCCGCCGCTCAAGGGGTTCAGCATCTATGGACAGTCTCGTCCGTCTCTCGTTCTACTGCTTCGCCGCGAGTTCCTTCTCGCTGATCGCCGCTGCCGTCATGTACATCGTCTTCGCTGTCGGCCGGGTGCGGGTCCTCAAGCAAACGATGGCTACGTCGACCGGCCACAGTGTCGACAGCAACAGCGTCCACCACGAGGCTGGCCCCATCGGCTTCGCCCGCTGGGGTACGATGTTGACCGTTTTTGGTGCTCTTTTCTCGACCTTGGCCGTTGTGCTCCGGTGGGGTGCCGCAGGGCACTTTCCATTGACGAATATGTACGAATTCTCGCTCGTCTTCGTCTCTTTCCTATCGATCCTGCACCTTGTCTTCGAGCGGATGTACAAGGTGCGGCAGCTCGGCGCCATTACCACCAGTGTTGCCGCCGCAATGACGCTCTACATCTGGTCACTCGATCCAGCCATGCGCGAGGTCAATCCGCTCATCCCCGCACTGCAGTCCAACCTGATCCTGACATTTCACGTCGGCGCGGCGGTGCTCTCCTATGCCACGTTCACGGTTGCCTTTGGGGCCGCGACACTCTTCCTGATCGCGACAAGGTGGTCTACCCCCTGGCTCCCGAGCCCGGAGATGCTGGACGACATCGCCTTCCGAGCCATCACCATCGGTTTCCCCCTCTTCACGATCAACCTGATCCTGGGCTCGGTTTGGGCCCACGAGGCCTGGGGAGTCTACTGGCAGTGGGATCCGAAGGAGACATCCGCCCTCTTCACCTGGCTTGTCTATGGCGTCTACCTGCACACCAGGTCTCTCCGTGGATGGCGTGGCACTCGTAGCGCGTACGTGCTGCTCTTCGGCTTTGCCGCGACGATCTTCACCTACTACGGCAACTATTTCTTCGGCGGCCTGCACGCCTACGGTGGTGTCTAGAACACGATGACAGACCACGTACCTACCCCCTCAGCGAAATCCGCCGCATCGCTCCAGGACCCGGACGGCACGCGGCAGGCACCACCCCCGAACACCGGAACGACGCAGGGCTGGATGCGAGGCGCCCTTGCGCTTGTCGTCGCCTTTGCGATTTTCGGTTCCGCGTGGCTTGTGGGGGAACGTCAGGGCTGGTCAGAAATTGGCCGAGGGGGCATCAATGCCACCCTTCTCCCCGAGGTCGGAAAACCAGCACCTGAGCTTTTCACGATGAGTTCCACTGGCGAACCGGTCTTGCTCTCCCAGTTGCGCGGTGAACCGGTCTGGATCAACTTCTGGGGTTCCTGGTGCCCTCCTTGCCGAGCCGAGATGCCCGACGTCCAGAAGGCGTACAACGCGCTTGCACCGCAGGGCCTGCATGTACTCTCCATTGCAATGCAGGAATCCCCGGAGGACGCCGTTCGCTACCGTGATTCTGCGGGGGCGACCTTCCCAGTCTACGTTGACCCGACCCGGATCGCGTCCATGATCGACTCGACAGAGCAGCCAGCGCTGGCCCAGCAACTCGCCCTGATGACCAGGGACTGGCAAATCGCCAATTTCCCTACGCACGTCTTTATCGACGAGAACGGCATCATCCAATCGATCGTCCTCTCCCAAATGACGTATGAAGAAGCCGTCGAGCATGGAGAAGCGGTACTCAAGACCGCACATAGGCTCATGCCGCCCGCAGTCATCCGGCAATCCGCGCGAAATGATATCCGTTCCAACCGGTAAAGCAGGTGCCCGCTTGTGGCCGTCGTAGTACTCGACAGGTACGGTCGGGTCAAACGACACACTTCACTAGATCAGATCCCCGGCTCATCCGAGGCATCGAGGATCAGTCAACTATCGTGCCCCTCAGCCCGTCCAACAGGAACCATTGGCAGACTCTCGGGAACAGACCATCAATCCGGAACCTCGATCAATGCAGTGGAGGGGTGGGTCTGCAGCATCCCCCCACTTGCGTCAGGCTCGGGGAGTCCTACCAGCTCAGCTTTGGCAGCACATTCTTGCCATACGCCTCGATAAACTGCTCCTGGTCCCGGTTGACGTTGTGGACGTGGATTTCGCCGAACCCGAGATCGATAAAATGCTGGATATACTCCACATGCTTGTCGAGATCCGCGGTTGCGAGCACCCGATTCTTGAAATTCTCTGGTCGGACAAGCTTCGCCATTGCCTCGAAGTCCTCCGGATTGCGGATGTCCGCCTTGGGGAAGTTCATGCCGCCGTTCGGCCAGTCCCTCACTGCTGAGTCGATCGCTTCCTCATCGGTCTTCGCGTAGCTCACCTTGACCTGGAGGATCCGGGGCATCGAGGAAGGGTCCTTGCCGGCTTCGCGAGCACCCTTCTCGAATCGTTCCATCAGCATCTTCAGCTTTTCATCTGCCGCGCCAACCGTGATGATCCCGTCGGTGAGCTTGCCCGTGCGTCCCGCCATGATGGGACCCGAGGTAGCCACGTAAATCGGCGGCGGATTCTCCGGCAAGGTATACAACCTCGCGCTCTCCAGCCGGAAATGCTTGCCCTGGTGCTTGATGACCTTGCCGGTGAACAGCTTCTCGATGATCTCGATTGCTTCGGCCAGTCTCTCCAGTCGTGTAGGTGCCTCCGGCCAGTAGTCGCCAACGATATGCTCGTTGAGCGCTTCTCCGGCGCCAAGCCCGAGGAAGAATCGTCCCGGATACATGGCCTCGAGTGTTGCCGCCGCCTGGGCAATGATCGCCGGGTGGTAGCGCCAGCCAGGAGGGGTGACGCCCGTTCCAAACCGGAGCGACGTCGCCTGTCCCAAGGCGCCCATCCAGGACCAGACAAAGGCTGACTGCCCCTGTGACGGCACCCAGGGATGAAAATGATCGCTGGCGGTGACGACGCCGAATCCGACTTTCTCCGCCTGCTTGCAGTACTCCAGAAGATCATTCGGGTGAAACTGCTCGAACGACGCGGCATAACCCAGGTTACTCATAATGGTCCCTTCGTTCGCGTCCTTGCGGACCGCGTGATTCGCTATGGAAAAAGATTGCGTTCCTCAGGCATCACGAGGTCTTGCCCCGTACCAGATGGCGGTCCGGGCTGGCGTTCGTAGCCGCGGATGACGGCCACCGGCCGCATGGCAATCTTGTGCATTACCAGCTCAGCTGCGGCCGCAAGCTCATCTCCCACTGCCAAGATGCTTGCCCGCAGCTCGTATCCGTCAGGATCGAACTGGCCACGATAATCGGCAAGCGGCGATATGCCGGCGATCCCGATTGCCACGTTGACGATCCCGTTCCGCCATGGCCTTCCAAAGGAGTCAGTGATGATCACGCCGATTGGTTGGTCCTCCGCGGCAGCACCAGGAAAAAACCGTCCCTGTAACGCCCCAAGAATTCGCGCTGCCGATGCATCCGGGTCCCTGGGGAGAAGGCACACCATGTCCTGCCCAGCATTTGACGCATCAACACCAGCATTGGCACACACGAAACCGTGTTCTGTCTCTGCAATGATGATTCCACGGTGCATGCGGATAATGCGCTTCGACTGGCGAAGCACCATCTCGACCTGCCTGGGATCCTTGCCCCAGGTGGCTGCATAGTCTAGCGCGAAGGGCGACGGCTCCACGGTTCCCAAGTCGACCAGCTGGCCCTCAGCCTTGCTGACGATCTTGTGGGTCACGACGACGACATCACCCCATCGCAGCTCACCGACCGATTCCGCGATTGCGTCACCGATCATCTGCTCGAGTGGATCCCCTGGACCCACATTCCCGATGCCGTCTATTGGCAGGATACTGACGCTCTCCTTTTCCGCCCGTCCCGTCGATTCAACGTCCCCCATGTAGTTTCAGGATCCTGTCGCTATCGAGTGAATCGGTGTCCGCCACCCAAATGACATGCCGCGCCGCGCTTCAGGTAAGTCGCGCGAGCATATAACCATATGCTTCATAATAGCGGGGACCGAGCGGAAGGGACGCAGAATGCCTGAAATTGACCTCGAAGATGCCGTGACCCCGTTGGTCATGGCCGTTGATATCGGCTCGTCGTCTGTACGAGCGCTTCTCTACGATACAGCGGGCCGCGTGGTGACAGGAACCGAGCACCAGATCCGGCACGCGCTGGAAACATCTCCTGATGGTGGCTCGACTGCCGATCCCGATCATCTTGTCTCATTGGTGCACTCCTGCATCGATCATGCCCTTGCAAATACGGGCATACGGCGAGGCGATATTCGCGCTGTTGGCCTGACGTCCTTCTGGCATAGCCTCATGGGATTGGACGAGGATCGGGAGCCCGCGACGCATGTCCTTATGTGGGCGGACAAGCGATCCGGTGATGATGCGTTAGCCCTCGAGCGGGCACTGGACGCGGACCGCATCCACACTGAAACGGGATGCAGGCTTCATTCGAGTTATTGGCCGGCCAAGCTCCGTTGGCTCCGCCGCACAGACCCTGACGCCTACGCCTCGACAAAAACCTGGGTCTCCTTCGTCGATTATCTATCCTGGACAATCCACCACGAGCTTTCTACCTCGATCTCCATGGCGTCTGGCACAGGGCTTCTCCATTCAAGCGGCGCGCATTGGCATGATGAACTACTCACCGTGCTCGAGATTACCATTGAGCAGTTGCCAAAACTGACTGACCGCGATGTCGCCTTTCCGCCCCCGATAGAGGAATTCCGCGTTCGCTGGCCGGATCTCGCGAACGCCGCCTGGCACCCGGCAATCGGCGACGGCGCCGCGGCGAATGTCGGTGCGGGATGTGTTGGCGCGGACCGCATTGCTCTCACCATCGGGACATCGGGCGCGATGCGGGTGATCATTGGGGACGAGACCGACCATGAACCGGTCTCTCAACCGCTTTCCCCCAAACTTTGGCAATACAGGCTGGATCGGCGGCATCGAGTCGCGGGCGGGGCCCTGAGCAACGGTGGCAATATCACGTATTGGCTGGCAGATCTTACCCAGGACCACGATTTCGACGCGCTAACTGAGGCTGCCTCGGCGATTGAAGCGGATGGGCATGGTCTTACCGTGCTCCCCTTCTTCGCGGGTGAACGATCTCCTTCCTGGAATGATCAGCTGACCGGAACTATCTCCGGGCTGAGTCTTGGCACGACAGCAGGAGAGCTGTTCCGTGCCTTTCTCGAAGCCACCGCCTACCGGTTCGCTTCGATTTATGAGGATCTAAGGGCGCTGGCCCTAGCGGACCATGACATTCACGCCAACGGGGGTGCGGCACTCCGGTCACCGCTTTGGCTGCAAATTCTGTCCGACTCGCTGAACCACCAAATCCATGCGCTGGACGCTGAAGCGGAAGCGTCCGCCCGAGGTGCCGCAATCTCTGCCCTGGAATCTATCCGGGCAATCGACTCACTGCTTGAACCCGAGACGACCATCGTGCGCAGCTACGAGCCAGACGAGAATCGACATGCCATCTATGTCGCCGGACGACAACGTCTCGAACGATATGAGCGGGCACTTGTTAAGCTCGGATCAACTGGTGTGGTTTGAGGCAAGGTACGTCGGAATCGATCTATGCATTTGCGACGCGGCAACTGTTACGCCGTCGCGAGGTCGCGAGAAGGTGAACGGGGCGACTGCCTTGACCCCGGCAGTTACAGGAGGAGCTACCTCAGTGCTGGCGAATTAAAGTATAGGTTGAAGTTCGTCACGGGCTTTCAGGCACACAACGCTTTAGTCCAGCTTAAAGGCTCATGAGCAATGACCTCGCTGCATGGCTGTCGAGCGTGCCCCCGTGATCGCATCCGGCCTGAAGACAACGAAGGCCATTGACACGGCTCCTGCTCCTCGCGGCAGCCGCTGCCATATCGCGCGCGCTCAGTAATCGTCGGACTACGGGAGGTACGCAGCGGCGGATACCCCCACGTATATGTTCCTTCTGACCCAATTTTGACTGCTTACCCATGCGGATGCTTTTGCTGTATCGACTTCACCAGCGCAATACGCCAGATACAATCGGTAAGCCCTCCACCAAGTGGAGCGCCTAACCTGTAATAGCGGTACACCGATTAATTTCCCTGTCATACCAACGTTTTCCTTCCTCGTGTAGCCAAAACGTGTAGCCAACACGTTAATTCGTGCCCGTTCCGACGCGTGCGAGGTCGCCCAAGAGGTCGGTCGCCTCCCTGTTTGCATCCGCTCTGGCATGGGTGTAGACGCTTAGCGTCGTGGCCAGCGACGCGTGGCCCAGGATCGCTTGTGCGACTATTGGATGCACACCACGAGCGGCCAAGAATGATGATGTTGCGTGCCGGAGATCATGCCACCTCATATGTGGGAGATCGGCCCGTGTCCGAGCGTCTCGGAAGTTCCTGCGAAGCGCAGAGAGACTGGCTGGTGCTCCGAGTTCGTCCGCGAATACCAGGCCCCACTGTGACTGCCAACGTCCACCAGCAGCGAGGCGATCTTCCTTCTGACGGGTTCGGTGACGAGTCAGCATGTCGATCACCGGTGCCGGAAGTGGGATGGTACGGCGGCTTCGTTGCGTCTTGGGCTCCGTAAAGGTCGGCTGTCCATTGATCACCTGTAGCTGACGGCGGATCGTCATCGTGCCCGCGGCGAGGTTGACATCCTCCCAGCGTAACCCGAGCGCCTCACCCTGGCGAAGTCCAAGAATCAGGGACACCAGGTAGAGCGCCTCCAGCCGATCGCCGCGCACGACTGCGAGCAACCTGTTTGCTTCGTCCGGCGTGAGGTTATGGGCCTCATACTCTAAGATCCGCGGTGGATGTACCAGTGTGGCGATGTTGCGCTGCACCAGGTCTTGACGCATCGCTTCATTGAGGGCCGCTCGCAGGATATTGCGGATATAGACGACGGAGCGAGGCGAAGGACAATTGGCACTCTTGCTGTCGAGCATCGCCTGAACATGATGCTGCGTCAGTTTCTCGAGCTTGTGCGAGCCGAGCGCAGGAATCAGATGTACCCGCGCTACCATCGTGTCGTTTTTGAGCGTCTTCGGCGCAACTTTGCCCGCTACGCTCTTGAGCCATTCCTCGAGGAAGTTTGCCGCCGATGTGCCGGCGGTCTGGACAGGAAGGCCGCGGCGGAGTCGTTGTGGATCTTCACCAGTTGCTGGCGCACCTCTTCGCGGGTATCTCCGTAGATGACCTTCCGCCGGCGCTTACCGTCGACCATACCCAACGAGATGGCACCGACGAATCGCCCATCATTGCGCTGGTAGATCGATCCTTCATTGTGGCCTCGCCGGCGCTTGGTCGTCATTTCCGTCTCCCTGTGCGCACAGATAAAGTGCAGACCTCGTTCGGACTTTCTGATTATTCGGACTATCCCCGACGTTGCCGGAATCGTTCCTTCCCAACGCATTTACCTAAGCGAATGGGATCTGGGAATAATGGTTACGTCGAGCTGGCCAGTTGTTACGCGAGTCTGTCTCG
Source organism: Thermomicrobiales bacterium (assembly GCA_035936075.1). Classification (GTDB taxonomy): domain Bacteria; phylum Chloroflexota; class Chloroflexia; order Thermomicrobiales; family UBA6265; genus UBA6265. Next base: position 1,841 of record DASYWM010000159.1, on the reverse strand, counting down.
GTGACGATCCGCGGCAATACAAGTCATGCTCGGCTGTGCTCTCACCAGACAGGTACCATTTCCTCCACTCGTCTGTAGAAAGGAGCCGAATTTCCTCCCGGGTAGTCTCTACAATGGCGTATGGCTCTCCGTCAGATCCGATCACATAGGTGATTTCCTTCGTAGGAAGCCCCACTGTAGTGACCGTCACGCCTTGGGACATGGATGTTGCGCTGGGGTTATTGAGCAGTTGGGCTTTATCCGCTCTGAGTCCAGGATTCATCCGATGTGCGTGGTCTCCACACAATGCCAAAATGCCAATGGATGCTGCAACGAGGTGGACCTGCGCTGCACAAGTGGTGCTGGGTGTCGCAGCGGTGTATGCAGCGACGCCGGGTATGTGGACGAAAACGGTGTGCAAGTGTTTACCTGTGATCGCGGTCCTGCCGGCACCCCATGTCGAGGTGACGGGGCATGCCAGAGCATCACATGCTGCAAGGACGTGTGTTGTCCCGAAAACCATTTCTGCGGGGAGGATGGAGCAGGAGGGTTCGTGTGCACGAGTTACTAGATCGTGAGAGGTGCTGCTAGCAGCCTCACCATGCCACGGAAGCAATCGACACGGCTCTCGATACCTTGGGGGGCCGTTGTCGTGCCCGGCTCGGCTCTATCTTTTACGTTCATCGGTTGCTATGCTCCGAGCAGGATTCCACTCAATCGATCGGTTGTGCGAAGGCGTGACCGTGCTCAAACGGCCACAAGGAGATCGTCATGGTCCGTTTCACGACGCGTTGCTGTGCCCTGCTTGTCCTGAGCCTGGCCCTCCTCACTGCCATGGTGCCGGCGAGCAGTCTGGCACAGGTGCCGCCCGCTACGGCAGCGTGTGTCGGTCACGGGTACAAGGAGGTCCGACGCACCGACGGCACATCATTCAAGAATCCCGGCGAGTGCCTCAAGTACGTCAAGGACGATGGAACGCTCATCGCCGGGCCCCGCATGGTGATCGACGTGTACTACCGTGACGAGGATCACTGCGAGTTCACGGTGGACCTGTACGGGATGACACCGGGGACGCGTGTGCCCGTGACAATCGTGCATCCCGTGGCGGGGCTCCAGACCATATACACGCAGATTGGTACGGATGGATCGACGTGGTATCCGACCGGCGGAGGTACCGGGGCCGGGTTCTCGATCCCGATCGAGCACACCGTCACGGTCACAGCAGAGTACACCGAGCTGGGGAGTACCGCGGTGCTGACCCAGGATGTGCGGTGCTGACGACCCCATCTCCGGGCCGGAGCCGATCTCCATCGCCGGCACCGGATACGAGCACGAGCAGCGAACCACGGAGAACGCCGCAAGGTCGCCCACACGCAATGCAAGCCAACGGCGCGGCCTCGCTAGAAACACTCGGGGGCCGTTTTGGTCCTCAGCCAAGGCACAGGTTCCTTTTGCCAAGCTGATTTGCTAAGATGCAGGAGGGTCCCAGACAGCCGAAGGAAGGCGGTATGAGACAGCAGAGTGGTGGTCACAGTCGGAGAACCTGGCTCATTGGGTTGAGCAGGGACACCCGAGGATGTAACCATCCTCCCGTTCTCATTTAACCACGCCGAACCCGCCGCGATGCTCCTCGCCGCCCTGCAAGAGCTCGAGCACCTTCGCGTAGTCGACGTCAAGCGTTTTCCTGAGGACACAGACAGCTTCACTGAAGAGAACGTTCGTGTCCGAAACCGCCAATGCGCGGATCCCGAGTTTGGCGACCGCAGCCTGTTGTTGAACTCGCATCAGCAACGCCGCATGCGCGCGCTGCCGCTCCAGTTCCGCATGCTCCAGTTCCGCGATTCGGGACCGCAACCGTTCCA
>DASYWM010000158.1:0-3096 GCA_035936075.1 Thermomicrobiales bacterium | reverse complement strand
CCGTAGATTATGGTTCCCCTGCTCAGGCTTTACATGCGCGTGTTCTTGGCTGGAATACCCGTGTAGTACCCAAAAGCCGGCGTCCTCACAACACCCTTTCCCATCAAGGACAAAGGGGAAGCATTTCAGGCCCGATGCCGTTGGAGGGACGGTGATCGCGCTACCCATCGGTCTTTCGTTCTACACACTGGCCAGGATTCCAGGGGCACCATGGTCGTTGCACCATGGCATGCGCACATTGCGTATCTGCCTTGCGGAGTACCTGGTCCAAAGGAGCACCATTGGTGACCACCTTCCATAGTGATGCGGCTGGGCATCGCGCACACGATCTCACTTCCCGTTCTCCACAACGTAATGGTCGCGGGCTCTATCGCGTCGTTACCTTCCTGACGCTGTTCGCACTGCTCTTTGGCGGTTTTGTCCTGATGGCCCCGATCTCGGCCTCGGCACAGTCGACTGCGACCACGACCGCGTATCTCAACCTGCGAACGGGTCCAAACACCAGCACGGCGATCATCACCGTGATGCCCTATGGTGCAACGGTGAACATCAATGGCGGTGCAGAGAGCGGTTTCTACCCTGTCTCGTACGGTCAGTATTCCGGCTATGCCAGTGCTGACTACCTCTCCATCGGGGGTAGCTCCAGCGGGAACGCCACGAACGGCGCGACGGGCACAGCCTATGTCGTTGATGGCAGCTTGAACCTGCGCAGCGGCCCTGGATTGAGCTATGCAGTGCTCACCGTGATGCCGAACGGCGCCGCGGTGTCGCTCACGGGCGAGTCCGGCAATGGCTTCCTCGGTGTCGTCTACAACGGCACCTCGGGCTTTGCTTCCGCCACCTACCTGAGCACCTCCGGCAACGCCCCGGCCTCGGCACCCCAGGCGCCGAGCGGCAATGTGACTGGCTCTGCCACGGTGAACGTCTCCGCGCTCAACCTCCGCAGCGGCGCGGGCACCAGCTATGGCGTTGTGGCAGTTATGCCGCAGGGTGCAAGCGTCTCCCTCACCGGCGACAGCAGCAATGGATTCGCGGGCGTCATCTATAACGGCGTCTCCGGGTGGGCCTTTGCTGAGTACCTCAGCACGGGTGGCTCAACTCCGGCGCCTGCCCCGGCTCCGGCTCCTGCAGCAGGCTCAGGCAGTGTCGCGGTCGGCGATACGGTCGTGAACTCGGGATACGTCAGCACCAATGCGTTGAACCTGCGCAGCGGTCCAGCGACCAGTTACGGCGTCATCACCGTGATGTACAGCGGCGCCTCGGTCGAGATCATGGGTGATCCCCAGGGCGGCTTCTACCCGCTTCGTTACAACGGCACCAAGGGGTGGGCCAGCGGTGATTACCTGACCATTGGCTCCTCGGCGCCGGTCGCGCCTGCGCCGGGTGGCAGCACCTCCGATATTGTGGCAATCATCTATGCTGCCGCCGATCGCTACGGTCAGTCCCGGGAGGACATGCTCCGCGTTGCACGGTGCGAGTCGGTGCTCGATCCGAGCGCGGTCAACCCGTACAGTAACGCGAGCGGCCTTTTCCAGTTCCTGCCAAGCACGTGGGCGACAACTCCGTACGCCAATCAGGACATCTTTGACCCGGTGGCGAATGCCAACGCCGCAGGCTGGATGTGGTCGGTCGGACGTCGTAATGAGTGGGTTTGCCAATAGGCCGGAGGGTGTATCACCGAGAGTGATACACCCTCGTTCCCGAAACGGATCGCCGGGAGCGGTAATCCGGGTTTAACCAGCGGGCACAACTTCTGATCTCCGCTCCGGGCACAATAGTTGCATAGCAATCGACAAACCTCCTGCAATAGGCAGGAGGTTTGTCGTGCCCATGTAGAGACGAGTCGCGGGCATCATTCAGAAGTCAGACACTTGGAGTGGTTCAATGGGAATCGGGAATGTACTCGGCAAGGGCAACGATGCGTCAGCGTCGGACCGGCCGCCGGAAGACGGGCGAGATCGCCGCGCCGGACCGGGCGACGGAGCCGGCGACGGGGTGCCTCGGGAGGAGATCCCCGATCACATCTTCCCCGCGTTGGATGACCAGGATGATGCTGACGATGACCTCTCGTACATCCATCCGATTGTCGGCAAGACAGATCACACGCCGGAGTCGGAAAAAACCGTCACTCGTATCGAAGTTCCCGTGCGGACGATCGTCACCGTTGCGCTCGCTCTCTTCCTCATCTGGTTGCTGATCCAGGTCTGGGGTATTCTGCTTCAGGTCTTTCTGGCGTTCCTGCTCGCTACAGCCCTGCTACCGCTGGTCAAGCGGCTGGAGAACAGGGGCATGCCAAAGGGCATCGCCTCGTCGCTGGTCTTTCTCGGTCTTATCGCCATGATCGCCGGGTTCTTTGGCATCATCGTGCCGCCCCTCGTCGAGCAGGGGCAGAACATAGTCACGAATGCTCCGGAGTACCTCAACCGGTTCGAAGGGTTTATCGAGCGCTATCCCTCGCTGGAGGAGCAGTATGAGCGCCTCAGGGATCAGGGCTTGAACGGAAATGGGGAAGGCACTGAGCAGGGCGCTGCCGGCGCCGCCGCCGTACCCGTTAACCAGGTGGTCGAGGTCAGCGCAGACATTGTCACTCGCCTCGCCAATACCTTCTTTGTCCTCATTCTCACGTTCTATCTGATGCTTGAAGGGGAGCGGACCTGGAGGTTCCTCTCTCGCTACTTCACTCCCGGCCTTCGCTATCGCATGCGAAAGGCGTATCCCGAGATCACCCATGTGGTCAGCGGCTATGTTGTCGGCCAGGCAATCAACTCGGCCTCATTTGGCATCTTTGCATTTATCACGCTGACCATTCTCGGTGTGCCCGAGACGCTGCTGCTCGCGGTGCTGGCGGCGGTCTTCGATGCGGTGCCGATTGTCGGAGTGCCTGTCGCGACCATCCCCGCCGTGCTCATTGCGCTGACGGTGTCATGGCAGACAGCGGCGATCGTGCTGGCCGCCTACTTGATTTACCAGCAGTTCGAGAACTACGTCATGGTGCCACGCGTCTTCGGTAACACCTTGCAGGTGTCGTCGCTCAGCATTCTCGTGGGTGTGTTGATCGGTGGACAGCTGTTGGGGGTGATCGGGATCATCCTGTCG
>DASYWM010000157.1:0-3910 GCA_035936075.1 Thermomicrobiales bacterium | reverse complement strand
GGTCGTATCCCGAAGGGTGTCGATCCAATCCGCGGCAATCAGCCCAGGCGGGCATGATGGCGTGGTGAGGGATGACATTGGCCGCGCCAATGGGGCATTCCGGCATGGGTTCGCGAGCGCGGCCAAGGGCTCGCTCTGCTTTTCGCCCTGCGGGCTCAGCCAAGTACGTCCCGTACAGTTGGGGAGGCCCATTGTCACGCCCTGAATGCCGATTGACTGCGGCGAGCGTAGGGGCATACCGTCCGCCAATGTCCCCTCCCCGTACAATAGACCCACGAAAAGGACATCGTGAAAGGCGATATCATGAGCAACCAGACATCCCGGATCGAGCATGCACCCTATGGCGAGATGAATGAGCAGCCGGTCGAGCGCTTCATGCTCTCCAACGACAGCGGCATGTCCGTGGCGATCCTCTCATTCGGGGCGATCGTCCAGGAGCTTCGCGTGCCTGATGCCCGGGGCACAAGCGCCAATGTGGTGCTGGGTTTCGACAACCTCGCCCAGTACGGGCAGAAGCATCCCCACTTCGGCGCGGTGATCGGCCGCTTCGCCAACCGGATCGGCGGGGCACAGTTCCCGCTGGACGGCACCGTCCATGAGCTGACGCCAAACAAGGGAACCATCACCGCCCACGGCGGCGCAAAGGGCTTCGATCGCTACGTCTGGGATGCCGAAGTCGTCGAGCTGGATCATGGTCCTGGAGTAAAGTTGACGCACGTCAGCCCAGATGGCGACGAGGGCTTCCCAGGGGAGCTCACCGCCACGGTCACCTACTCTCTGTCGGCGGACAACGGCCTGCGCCTGGACTACACGGCCACTACAACGAAACCTACGGTCCACAACCTGACCAACCACTCCTACTTCAACCTCGGGGGCGAGGCGTCCGGCACGATCGAGGATCACATCCTCACTGTCCATGCGACCCATTACACGCCCACGAGGCCGGACCAGGTTCCGACCGGGGAGATCGCACCGCTCGCCGGCACTGCCCTCGACTTTTCCGAACCGCGTCCCATCGGGGATGCCGTTCGGGACGGCACCGACGAGCAGATCCGGATTGCGCGTGGCGTTGATCACAACTACCTCGTGATGCAGGAGGAGGGCTCATCCGATCTCATCCCGGCCGCGCGGATCGAGAATCCGGAAACCGGGCGGACTATGGATGTGCTGACGACCATGCCAGGGATGCAGGTCTACACCGGCAACTCGCTGGATGGATCGATCAGCGGTTACAGCGGCCGTCTCTACCGCCAGACCGACGCGATCTGCTTCGAGACGCAGTTCTTCCCGAACTCACCGAATCACCCCGAGTTCCCTTCCACGGAGCTACGACCGGGCGAGCAATTCCAATCCACCACGATCTATCGTTTCGGTACGATGGAGTGATTGTTGCGAGGAATCGAATCATATAGCGAGTGGCCCATGTGGCGCTCGCATCTGTTGCAATGACGTATGCAAGGAGATATCAAGGATGAAATGCCCCATTGACCAGGCAGACCTCGTGATGACCGAGCGTCAGGGTGTGGAGATCGATTATTGCCCGACATGCCGCGGTGTCTGGCTGGACCGCGGTGAGCTCGACAAGATCATCGACCGCTCGGAGGAGCTGAACGCGGGGCGGGCATCTGCCCCGGTTCGTGGCGAATTTGAGTCCCCGACCGTCGGCGGCATGCATGGTAAGGTCCGTCCGCTGGACTCCCGCGATGTCTACGAGGGGGATCGGGACAGGGATTATGACTATGACGACGACAGGCGTCGGCCCGGGCGCCGCAAGAAGAAGCGTGAATCCTTCCTGGGGGATCTCTTCGACTTTGACTAGCAGGGCCCCGGAACGAAGCAGAAGCCGTCAGGCGTGCCAGCGTATCGCGTGGCGGATGGGTGTGCCCGTGACCGCATGCCACTCGATCGCCAGCAAACGGAGAGAATCATGACCGCGCCCACGCCGTTCCCCGTTATCGACAGCCACCAGCATCTCTGGGATCCGGCGCGTCGGGAGTATCCCTGGCTCACCGACCCCCGGATCGCGAGGCCCTTCGGGCCCGAGGACCTGAAGCCGTTGCTGGAGGAGTCAGGTATCGACGCCACCGTGCTGGTGCAGACGGTCCCTGACATGGATGAGACACGGGAGCTCCTGCAGACTGCCGCCGAGCACGAGTTCATCGCCGGCGTTGTCGGTTGGGTCGACCTGACTGACTCGCACCTCGCGCATATATTGACAGAGCTGAAATCCGGCCCGAATGGTGATCGGCTGGTTGGCATCCGCCATCAGGTGCATGACGAGCCCGACGATGCCTGGCTCGCGCGCGAGGATGTCCAGCTCGGGCTCGCCACCGTCGCGAACGCGAGCCTCGTCTACGACGTCCTCATCCGACCGCAGCACCTGCAGATTGCGATCAATATCGCCGAAGACTTCCCGCATCTCCGGTTCGTCATCGACCACATGGCGAAACCCGATATCGCCGGCGGCGGCATTGAGGCATGGAGTGCCGCCATGCACGAGTTCGCCGGCATGGAGAACGTGGCCTGCAAGCTCTCAGGGATCCTGACAGAGGCCGGGGAAGACTGGACCGTCGACAGCCTGCGGCCCTACGTGCGAACCGTAGTGGAGATCTTCGGGCCGCATCGCCTGATGTTCGGCTCCGATTGGCCCGTCAGCCTCCTCTCGGCGGATTACGCCAGTGTCTACCGGACGCTCCGGGAGACACTGGGTGACCTCAATCTCACCGAAGACGAGATGGCGGCGATCTTCGGCAGGACGGCAATCCACTGGTATGGCCTGTCCATCCAGGCCTAATACAGGGTCGAGCGGTATTCCTCGGTTCGCTTGCCGAGAGACTCGTCTGGCGCCGGGCGTTGCTTCTGCTCGGCGCTCATCGCCGCCATGGTCGGGATCGTCGACGGATCGGCCCAGGAATCCGGTTGCCACAGCTGTGACCGGAGGATCGACCTGGCGCAATGGGTGAAGACCTCGTCGATCTCGACGACGATGGCCAGGTTTGGCAGTTTGCCTCGCATCGGCATCTTCTCAAGGAGGGCAGGATCCTTCGTGAGCCTCGCATGCCCGTTGAGACGAAGTGTTTCATCGACCCCGGGAATCATGAACAGCAATCCGACATGCGGATTGGTCACGATGTTCTTCAGCGAATCCACGCGGCGGTTTCCCAGCCGATCGGGGAGCACGACCGTTCGCTCATCGGGGATGTACAGGGCACCGGCTGGGTCCCCTTTCGGGGACACATCGCAGGTACCGTTCACGTTCGCCGTGGCAAGCAGGTAAAAGGGAGACTTCTGGAGAAACTCGATCAGGAGCGGAGTCAGGAAGTTCGTCTGCTTGTTCGCCGTCGATTCCTTCGGCACACCGATGATCGCCACGAGGTCATCGATCGTGGTCACCGCGTGAGGGTCAAACGATGATTCCGAATATGGCGGTGTATCGCTCGTCAATTGCATGGTGATGCCCTCATCTCCCCTGGGCGGCTATCGTCCCGGCTACGCACGCTCGTTCTTCCAGACGGCGGCAACCGCGACGACAACGGCCACCAGTGCCGGTAGTCTGTCACGTGGCCCGTCGAACGTCTCACAGGTTGCTTGATCATAGCACCTGGCGAACACATGGTTGCGACATCCGATCACTCTCCAATGTGGACGAATGCCGGCTGTATGCGTAGTATCGGGAGCGTCTGGGGACACTCGGCGTGCATGGAGATATTGACGCGCCACGTTGATCACGCATTCCCGCGCCGCTTGGCGGCCGGAGGGGTTTCTGCTCGATGTCGCAACGTACCGTTATCACCGGTGGTGTCCTTGTCACCGACAGCGATGAGATCCGCGCTGATCTGGTCATTGACGATCACGAGATCGTGGCGATGCTGGCCGACGCATCGGGTGTGGATGCGGACGAGGAGATCGA
>DASYWM010000156.1:0-6533 GCA_035936075.1 Thermomicrobiales bacterium | reverse complement strand
TCCTGCAGCAGATCGATGAGGAGGGTGACCAGGGTACCATTGAGGTGGCCCGGGGTGCCTCGGTCGAGCGTCTCCACATCAACTTCTCGGACCCCAATACCGAGGTCGATGGCCAGCGGTCGCACCTCGGTACGCCGCATCCCTTCCTGACCGATGACGCGGTCCGGCAGGCGATGAACCTTGCGGCCGATCGCGAGACCATCGCGACCGAGTTCTACGGTGAGGGACAGCCGGCGACCGCGAACATCCTGACTGGTCTGGAGCTGTTCGAGTCCCCGAATACCTCTTGGGAGTTCAACCTGGAGAAGGCGGCACAGATCCTTGATGAGGCCGGATGGGTCATGGAAGGCGACGTCCGGGCCAAGGACGGCGTGGAACTGAGCGTGGTCTATGCGACCTCCGTGAACGCGGTTCGCCAAAAGACTCAGGCCGTCATCAAGCAGGCTTTCGAGCAGCTCGGCATCAGGACTCAACTCGAGCAGGTCGATGCCGGCATCTTCTTCGACAGCGGCGCGGGCAACGAGCAGAACATCTCACACTTCTACCGCGACATCCAGATGTACACCAACAGCCCGTCGTCGCCGGTGCCGGTGGAGTTCATGACCTCCTGGTACGCTGGTCCGAACGGTGAGAACGTCGCCCAAAAGTCGAACTCCTGGCAGGGACAGAATTACCAGCGATGGGTGAACGAGGAGTTCGACCAGCTGTATGAGGATCTGCAGGTGGCGACCGACATTGAAGCGGCGGCGCAGTTGCTCATCCAGCTCAACGACGTCCTTATCAGCAATGTGGTGATCATCCCGCTGGTGAACCGTTCAGTGGACACCTACGCGTACTCCAACCTCCTTCGCCCGGAGAACCTGGAGCTCGGGCCGTTCCACGATGTCACGTACTGGAACATCGCCAACTGGAACTTCGCCGAAGGCGTTGAGCCCCAGTCCTAGCATTCAGCTACATTATCCGGGACGGCCCGTCGCGGATGAAGGGCATATGATCGAAAGATGAAGAACGAGCGGCGTCACATGTCGTGACGCCGCTCGTTCTCTTGTCGTGCTCTTGCTGTCCGATTCAGCAGCCGGGGGGTCCGCTGGCTCCGGTGCCCTCGTGTACTTACGCCAACTTGTGCTCCTAATACAAGGTAAGGCTTGGGTCCTTGGTGCGGCATCATTCGTGCCCTGTTTCACAAGCCATTGTCAATGGCATCCGGGATGATTAAACTTCCCGCGTGAGTCAACATCTGGGTAACCGGTAGCCTTCCAGATGCTCCCGGTCGTCGCATAGCCAACAGACCCGGATAATGACTCGGACTCCATCGGGGAACACTTTCCCCGATGATCACAATACCGGTACGACGCCGGCAGGAGGAACGACCGAGAATGGCCTCTCAGAATCATGCATCCGGTCCGCTGCGAGCGCTCTACGAGGGCCTCAAGGCGGGAAACATTGATCGACGTACCTTCGTCCACCGCGCATCACTGCTTGGTGTCAGTGCCGCTTCGGCGGTCTTCTTGGCGAATACGGCCGGCGTTGCCGCGCAGGATGCTTCCCCGGCGGCAACTGCTGCAGCTGGCTCCGCCGAGCGGCCGGCTGCTGGCACCGAGAACCAGGAGCGCGGCGCCGGTGGCGAGCTGAAGCTCATCCAGTGGCAGGCGCCGACATTGCTCAGCCCGCATGTGGCGACAGGCGTAAAGGATTTCCTCGCGTCGGTGCTTGTGCTCGAGCCACTCATGCATTATCTGCCTGATGCGACGATGATCCCGAATCTTGTCACCGAAGTGCCCTCCGTGGAAAACGGCTCACTGAGTGAGGACCTGACGGAAGTCACCCTCAAGCTGTTGCCAGATGTTGTCTGGAGCGATGGTGAACCTTTCACCGCAGAGGACGTGGTGTTCACTATCGATTGGGTGAAGAACCCGGAAAACGCCTCCGTGAACATCAACACCTTTGAGACGATCGAATCGGCCGAGGCAGTCGATGAGCACACGGTGAAGGTGACGTTTGCGGAGTCCAACCCGCTCTGGTTCGACCCCTTCACGGGCACCAGCACCGGCTTTGTCTATCCCAGGCATGTGTTGGAGGGGGGCCCTGAGGCGCACGAGGCGTTCCTGTCGTCGCCGGTCGGGACCGGTCCATATGTTGTGGAGTCGTTCACGCCGAACGATCAGGCGACCTATGTGATCAACGAGAACTACCGGGAGCCGAACAAGCCCTTCTTCAGCCGCGTGCAGCTCAAGGGTGGCGGCGACGCCCCGGCCGCCGCGCGTTCGGTCCTCCAGACCGGTGAGTACCACTTTGCCTGGAATCTCCAGGTTGAGCCCAACGTGTTGTCCGACATGGAGGCTGAAGAAGCCCCCGGTGCCTTGGTTCCCTATCCGGGCGTCAGCATTGAGCGCATCAACTTCAACTTCTCGGATCCCTGGACCGAGGTTGATGGTCAGCGGTCCCATTTCGGCACGCCGCATCCCTTCCTCACGGACGATGCGGTGCGTGAAGCGATCGCCACGGCGATTGACCGCGAGCAGATCGCCAACGAATTCTATGGTCAGGGTCAGCAGCCGGCGACCAATATCCTTTACGGGGACCCGGAGACGGAGTCGGAGAATACAACCCGTGAGTTCGACCCGGAGAAAGCGGCCCAGCTCCTCGACGAGGCTGGCTGGACCCTCAATGGCGATGTCCGGTCCAAGGATGGAGTGGAGCTGAGCGCGGTCTACGCGACCAGCGTCAACTCGGTGCGCCAGAAGACGCAGGCGGTCGTCAAATCCAACCTTGAGGCGATCGGCATTAAGGTTCAGCTCGAGCAGATCGACGCCGGCATCTACTTCGACGGCTCCGCTGGCAACGAGCAGAACATCAACCACTTCTACTGGGACATGTGCATGTACCAGGGAGTCCCGAACTCGCCCCGTCCGCTCTCGTTCTTTGAAACCTGGTACGCAGGGCCCGATGGACAGAATGTCGCCCAAGCGGCCAACGAATGGAATGGTCAGAACAACCAGCGTTGGCAAAACGAGGAGTACGACGCTGTCTTCGAGCAGGCGCAGACGGAGACGGATCCTGACGCATTTGCCGATCTCTTCATCCAGATGAACGACCTGGTGATCAACAACCATGTCATTGTGCCGCTGGTCGTCGTTGGCTCTGCGCGTGGTGTCTCCAAGGCCTTGCGCGTGGAGAACATCGCGCTCGCGCCGTTCTCCTACGACTACTGGAATATCGCCAACTGGAATCTTGCGGAGGGCGCCGAGCTCTCCTAAGGTTTCTCATATCTCTCCATGGAGTGCCCGGCCGGTTTCGTCTATCCGGCACTCCGTACGGGCCCGTACCGGAGTTGCCTCTGCTGAGCGCTCCTGGGCTCAGGAAGCCTGTGCGGCACATCCGCGCAGGCTTCATTCATGTCCCATACTCAGGCCACAGCAACCGGGTGACGTCCCGGCGGTTCCGGGTATCGCTGCGGAATGTGAAAGCGCCTGACAACGGGGACCGGCGCAACGCCGTCGTGAGTTTTTTCAGTCCAACCCAATATCTGTAGTATGTGGCGCGGACCGGATAGAATAGCGGTGCGCTGACATAATCCCCTTGAGGGGAAACGCGCGGGTCGCGAACGGGCTGTGGGACGGCCCACGGTCACACTATCGCAAGGAGAACCGGCAATGTCTTCAGATTTCCGGAACGGCCCATATTCGGCGCTGTTCACATCGCTCAAGCAGGGAGAATTGTCACGTCGCGAGTTCATCGAGCGTGCCACGGCCCTTGGCATGGGCCTCAGCGTCGCCATGTACTGCGCCAATACCGTGACGGCCCAGGAGTCCTCTCCCGCTGCATCGCCGGAGTCCGAGCGGGTCGCCGGTGTAGGCACCATCCCGGCGGCAGGCACGGAAAATCAGGAGCGCGGTGCGGGCGGTGAGCTCAAGGTCCTGCAGTGGCAGGCGCCGTCCCAGCTGAACGGTATGGTGGCAACGGGCGACAAGGACAACCTGGCGGCACTCTTCGTCTCCGAATCCCTAATGGTGCGTCTGCCGGACGGCGCCCTTGCGCCCCAACTTGTCACGGAAGTCCCCACCGTCGATAACGGCCTGCTTGCCGAGGATCTCAAGAGCGTCACCTTCAATCTTAAGACAGGCGTGCTGTGGAGCGACGGCGAGCCGTTCACCGCTGAGGATGTCAGGTTCACTTGGGAATGGGCGCTGGATGACGCCAATGGCGCGGTGCTCCAGAATGTATACGAGTTGATCAAGGATATCGAGGTCGTTGACGAGCTGACGGCGAAGGTGACCTTTGCGAATTCCAACCCGTCGTGGGCCGACGCCTTCACGGGCATGGGCGCCTCCATCGTGATCGCCAGGCATGTGCTTGAAGGGGCAGATCAGGCCGCGCTGGACGAGTTTCGCTCCAACCCGATCGGGACCGGACCTTATGTGGTCGAGTCGTTCTCGGCCAATGATCAGGTTGTCTACATCCCCAACGAGAATTACCGCGAGCCGAATAAGCCGTTCTTCTCCCGGATCATCCTCAAGGGCGGTGGTGATGCGGCAGCGGCTGCTCGGGCCTCCATACAGACCGGCGAGTACGACTTTGCCTGGAACCTAGCGGTTGAGCCTGAACTGCTGCGCAATATGGAGTCGGATGGCAATCCGGGCGAGCTGGTCATCTACGGTGGTCTGACGATCGAGCGCATCAACTTCAACTTCTCGGACCCTGATACCGAGGTCGATGGTCAGCGTTCCGAGATGAACACCCCACATCCGATCCTCAGCGAGCATGCAGTTCGCCAGGCGTTCACGATCGGCGTTGACCGCGAGAAGATTGCCAATGAGTTCTACTTCGGTGCCCCCGAGGAGCCGGCCGTCGCCAACATCCTGTCCGGCATTCCGTCGATGGAGTCGCCCAACACCGAGCTGGTGTACGATCCGGAGAAAGCTGCCCAGTTGCTTGATGAAGCGGGCTGGGTGATGGATGGCGATGTCCGCAAGAAGGATGGCAAGGAGCTTGAGCTCGGCCTCTACACGACGACGAGCCCCGTGCGGCAGAAGATCCAGGCCGTTGTAAAGTCCAACCTCGAGGCAATCGGATTCCGGATCGGGCTGGAGCAGGTCGACTCCGCGGTCTTCTTCGACAGTGCGGTGGGCAACGACCAGAGCAACACCCATTTCTACACGGATACCAACGAGTTCGCGTCCGGCGTCGGCGCGCCGCCGCCAGTGTCGTACATGGTTCGCTGGTATGCGGGGCCGAACCGCGAGGAGATTGCGCAGAAGTCCAATAACTGGGCGGGCCGCAATATCCAGCGCTATATCAACGAGGAGTACGATGCCCTTTACGAGAAGGCCCGGGTCGAGCCGGATCCCGAGAAGTCGGCTGAGCTCTTCATCGAAATGAACGACATCCTGTACTTCGACTACGCGGTCATGCCGCTGGTGCGGTACGGGTCGAAGGCAGGGGTCTCAAAGCGGCTCAATCAGGAGAACCTCGCCTTGAGCGCATATGAATACGCCTACTGGAACATCGCGAACTGGAATCTCGCCGAGGGCGTGGAGGGGTAACTTTCTCTCGTTGCCACAGCACAGCGTGATGCCGGGGAGGGAATCTCTGTCCCGGCATTGTTTTTCAGGAGAATCAATTTCATCCGCTTATGGAAAGCATGAGGTTACCTGGCAGTGGCCAACCCGTACTCAAGGGAATCCGGCAATTCCCATGCGGTATTTCGAAGCAGCTGTCAGGAAGGCAGCGACTCTTGCCTGCCTGGTACCGGGCTCCCCTTCCCCCGAAGCGTCGTCCTGGGTTTGCCCGGAGATTTTTGACACGACAGAAGGTCATCCCCAAGAGGGATGACCTTCTGTCCGTAAGCCACGATCGTCGTCATAAAGACATCGATCGGGTAGCCGTCTATCGCCTAGACGCGCGGTCGGTCTCGATCAAGCTCGGTATGCACGACCGGCTCCGGGTTTCGCTTCATCAGCCCTGCCAGACCGGCAAGCCCGAGAAGACCCAGAAGTCCCCAGTCGTCGAAGCCCTCGTCCTCAACTTCCTCGGCTGCCTCATCGACTTGTGCCAGCGCTGCAGGGGTGTCCTGGGCTACGACCCCTCCTGTCATGAAGGCTCCCAGCAGCAGCGCAAGCGCAGCTGCACGAAGGCCTGCCATGCCTTTGCTCGTCAATATCTTCATACATGGACCTCTCTTTCGGAAGCAAAGTCAGCACCATGAAAGTCACAGCGTGGGTCGGCTTCCTGACTGAGGGCCCGCACGACCCGTGCCCATGAGTGACGGGTTTGGAGTGCTATACCTCCCTACGTGGTCCGAAGGTGTCCCAGCCCGGAACCACACCCTCGGCTGGTGAAAGCGTAGTCGGGGGTTTTATTGCGCGGCGAACCGTCGCCCTCGTCTGCACGTGTCCGGGGAGACTACGGAGGTACTTCTCATTTGCCTATGGAATCAGTGACCCAGCGGAGTGCGAGATGATCCCCGTAGCGGCTGTCCGCCAAAGTGATAGAGCGATCTGCGACTTCTAATGATTCGTCGACCGGTAGACCCT
>DASYWM010000155.1:0-12616 GCA_035936075.1 Thermomicrobiales bacterium | reverse complement strand
GAGGAAGACATCTACGCCGGGTTCTGGGGAAGAACAACCCGACTTGTGGTCGGCCGACCAGTATTGTCGATGGTAATTGCGGTTGTGCTCTTGGTGGCCCTGGCCCTTCCGGTGCTCGACCTCCGCACTGGATTTACCGGTACCGCTCAGATGCCTCCAGGCGAGATAACAGATGCCTACAGGGTGCTGGAGCGGGACTTCAGCGCTGGCGTGCTGGCGCCCGTAGAGTTTGTGTTTCAGGGCGAACACACCAAGGAGGCGGATGCGGCTCTGGAGGTGCTCCGGGCAGAACTGGAAGCCACCGGAGAGTTTGCCCCCTTGGGCCAACCAGTCCTATGGGATGAAGAGCAGCAGTTGGCCGTCATGGAGAGGACCATGATCCATCCGCCCTCCAGCGAGGAAGCCTACGAGCTCCTACGCCAGGTGCGTAGCGAAATCATCCCGGCGACGATCGGGGATGTCGATGGTCTCGATTCCTGGGTCACTGGTCCAAGCGCGTTCGAGATAGACATGCTCGATATGCTTGAAAACCAGACCCCGCTAGTCTTTGCTTTCGTGCTCGGACTGAGCTTCGTGCTGCTGACACCGGCGTTTCGCTCGCTGATCGTGCCACTCCAGGCGATTGTCTTCAACTTGCTCTCGGTGGGCGCCACCTGGGGCATCATGGTGATGGTCTTTTCGAAGGGAGTGCTGCGAGATTTCTTTGGCTTCCATGCCAGCCTGGTGATCGAATCCTGGATCCCGATTCTTCTCTTCTGCATCCTGTTCGGCCTAAGTATGGACTACCACGTTTTCATCCTGAGCCGTATTCGCGAGCATTACGATATCACGCATGACAACAGGGAGTCGGTTGCTGTCGGCCTCCGCAGCACTGGCAAGACCATCACCGGCGCGGCACTCATCATGGTCGTCGTCTTCGGCGCGTTCGCGACCGGCTCCATGCTCGCACTGCAGCAGCTCGGGTTTGGACTCGCCGTCGCTGTCCTGCTCGATGCCACGATCGTGCGCTCGGTGCTCGTTCCCTCCGTCATGACACTCTTGGGCGACAGGAACTGGTGGCTGCCGGGATGGCTCACGTGGCTGCCCGATCTCCGCATCGAGGGCGAACCACAGGCTCCCACTAGAGCGCAACACTCGCCGGCGGCAGGCGATTAGTAAGGCACTTTCGCCCAGGCGGTCCTGTTGATGGAAACGAATGCAGCCAGTCATTGCCTGGCCGGACCTCGCTACTCCTGGCCTCACCGCAGATAGCAACGCCCGCGAGCGAACTCGCGGGCGTTGTCCAAGGTGAATAGGGGACCGGTGTAAGCGTCCGTTACCGAACTGCCCGCCGCAAGACGCTGAAGGCAAAACTCCCGGCAATAGCAATCAGGGTCGCAACCATCGCATACAATCCTGCAGCGCCTTCTCTGGTATCAGGGCCCGAGCCAGTGGAGGGAAGTGAGGTGACCGGACCTGGGTTTGCGCTGTCATCGGCCGGGGTCTCGTCTTCGGGGTCGTTGTCTTCCTCAGCTGGAGCGTCGTAGTTCTCTTCGTTACACGGGACGCCGTCCCCGTCTGGATCAAGGCCGTCGACATTGCGTCCATCGCTGCCACCGTCCTGCGCGAAGTACCCCTCCACTGCATTGCGCTCGGGGAAATCGTCGCAGTTCATGTCCACGCCGTCGTTTCCAGGGTCAGGACCGACGCTTGCGCCGTCATTATCAGCGTTATCGGGCATCTCGTTACAGGGAATGCCGTCGCCATCAGGATCCAGGTTATCCACGTTCCGCTCGGCACTTCCGCCATCATGGAGGAAGTAACCATTCGCAGCGTTGAACTCCGGAAAGTCCTCACAGCTCATGTCGGTGCCATCGTTGCCGAGGTCAACAGCCTGAGCACTTGCAGAAACGGCGAAAAGTAATAGCGTACAGAGTGTGACAATCATCAACAGAAACTTGCTGGGTTTCACGGTAGGTGCTCTCCTCAATAGTCGCTTCGTATCGGATTGGATGTCGACCAATTGCCGACATATTCCATTCTGCGAGGTGAACACAGGCTGGGCATCGGTAGGGCTACCGAATCGGACTTACCTAATCACGGCACCGATGCTGCCGTGCTGTCTAAGTGCCGTCCAACAGTTTCCGAAGCTCGCCGGAAAACAGGACAGTGATGGGGGTGAGGTGCATTCAGACACAAAATGAGGGCGGGCCGATCGGTCCGCCCTCGTGTCGTTCGTTTCCGGAAATAGGGTTTAGACGGCGTTCATAACGGGGGAGGTGATGGAAGCAAGAGTGATTGGGTCTTGCGTCTCGGTAAGGCTCGGCAGGGAAACCACGAAGGCCTCGTCGACTCCGCCAACCGCCTTGATCTCGTCCAGGGCTACCTGCGGGATCTGCTCGTCGACATTGGTCACCATCATGGCCTCACCGCGTGGCATATCGCGGCTGACCTGCATCCCGGCGATGTTGACCTCATGCCGCGCGAGGATGGTTCCCAGCCTGCCGATAACGCCCGGCTGATCGCGGTGATGGGTGATCAGCACGTATCCCTCCAGCGGGCGAAGCAGGGAGAAGCGGTCGACCTCGACGATACCGGCAATCGTACGGTCCCAGGTGATCACGACTGAGTGTGAGGTCTCGCCATGGACCTCAAACCGGAACTGCGGCAGTGAGGTCGCATCACCGTCGTCGGCACACGTCGCGACGGACAGGCCGAGCTCATCCGCGACCATACGAGCGTTCACGGGCGTCACGCGCCTGCCAAGCCAGCGCCTCAGCGACTCACTCAGGGCAGCGTTCATCACATGTTCAGTGATGTCGTTTGAGATCAGTCCGCGCGCCTCGAGCGAGATGCCGGCTGGAATCTCCGGCATAAGCACCGACATCAGGTGTCCCGCTGCACCGGCGACCGAGGTGAGGAGCTTGAGGGCAGGTGCCTCCAGTGATGCCGGCGGCAGGTTTACCGCGTTGGGTACGGCTTCACCACGGAGGGCGGCCATGGTCGTCGCGCCGATAACCCGACCCACTGCTTCCAGCGCCTCAATGCTTGAGCCGCCGGTGTGCGGCGTTACAACAACGTTCTCAAGGCCGAAGAGAGGGCTGTCGGTGCATGGTTCCGATGGAAAGACATCGACGCCAGCGGCGGCGATGTGGCCACTCCGGAGAGCATCGGCGAGCGCTTGCTGATCCACGACCTCGCCACGCGCGGCGTTGAGCACGATCGAGCCCGGCTTCATCTTCGCCAAGGTCTGTGCGTTGAGCAGGTGGTAGGTATCGTCGCCCGCAGGACAGTGGAAGGTGACGACATCACTGCGCAAGAAGATCTCCTCCAATGTCACTTGCTCAACCCCAATCTCGGTGAATCGGGATGCCGGAATGTAGGGATCATGCGCGATTACCGTCATCTCGAACGCCTTGAGACGCCTCGCGACGATAGTACCCACACGGCCCAAACCGACAATACCGACCGTGCGGCCCCGCAGGTCGACGGGCTTTACCTGCTTGCGCTTCCACTCACCAGCGTGCGTCGTGCTATTGGCGAAGGGAATTTGGCGAGTGAGCGCAAGCAGTAACGCGATCGTGTGCTCACCGGCGGATACGGCGTTCGTGCCCGGAGCGTTGAGGACGATCACCCCGGCCCGCGTGGCTGCCGGAATATCGATGTTATCGACTCCGACACCCGCACGCGCGACCACCTTCAACCGCGGTGCTGCCCCGAGGATTTCCGCCGTTACCAGCGTCTCGCTGCGAACGACGAGCGCATCCGCATCGCGGACAGCATCCTTCAGCGCCGGGACGTCCATCCCGTCGACATCAACAACATCGCCATGTGCTTCGAACTCCTGTCTAGCAACAGGGTGAACCGCGTCCGCAATGACAATTCTTGGACGATCTACAGAACCGTCTGCTGTGACAGGCGGCAAAGTTGCAAGATGGCGGAAGCGGCCAGTGCTGTCGAGACGCTCTCCAAGATATTCGAGAATGTCCGCGAATTCGCCAACCGGGATGACGTTCTCCTCTTCCATCTCAGCCGCGGTCTTGTCTGTGCCAATTAGGAAGCAGAAGAGCCCTCCGGCTGCATAGTTATAAGCATGCCGCTCACTATCTTCGATGGCATACCCGCATCCCTGACGTCGGGCAATGGTCATCTTGTCATCCCCGAAGATGACGTTACAGCTCATGAATCCATGATGCTTCAGCCAGTTGACCGTCGTCGTCGCGGAGTTCTCCGGGCGTGCCGTGATGATCATCACGTTGCCTTCGCCAACGAGGCCGACGAGTTGCCGGACAAACTCTTGTGCCCCCTGGGCAGGATAGAGGCGTGAGGCGGGGCCTTCCCGGTCGTAAACCCATTCGCGGACGTGCAACGGGACGTTGAGCCCTGCGGAGTCAACGAAGGCGCGCACCGGAAGCGAGAGCCCGAATTGCCTGTTGGCGGCATCGGCCAGAGGCGCGGGATATTCGGTCAGCACGCCATCGAGATCAACGGCGACACGGAGTTGAGGAGGCGTCTCCTGGGGCTGGAAGCGAAGCGAATCTGAGCGTTGATGCATGACGGAATGACACCTTGCCTGCGTTTAGAGACAACCAGCAATGGGTAGGCCGGCGCCATTGCCGGTGCACCTGCAGTGTAGGACGTATGGTGCCGCAATGTCAGTGTATTTGTAGGCATGCCCACATTGCGGGTATCCACGGCTGCATCGCAGCAGGAGTTGCGCTACGTGTTACGCCAGTGGAGCACCCTGCCTCTTACTTTACGCCATCATCCCCACAGATGAATCCCCACACGGTTGTGCGCTCCCCAGCTTCGATGGCAACCTGGCCCTTGGCGTCGACATTGTCTGACACTGCATGGCACCATTTCGCGTCTACCAGTTCCAGGCTATACAACCCCGGGTCAAGTGTATTGAACGAGGTATTGCCAGATGCCTCCGACACCTGTGTGAGAGGCTCACCGGCCACTGCGCCGGCTGGGGCGAGGGTAAATTCATGAACTCCACCCTCTGGATCGCATTTGCCAAACCAGTCAAAGCTCGTGGCGTCCTCCGGAACGGCGGTGCATGAATAGATGTCAACGAGCAGAGCACCGGTGCCGTCGGTGACGACAGCGGTTTCTTCAGCCGTCTCCTCCGGCGTCTGAACGACAAATTCGGCGGAGGCTTGCTCACAACTAAGGCCAGGACCTGTGGCCGGGAACACCCCATCACCGGTCTTGAACCAATAGGTCGCTGTTCCCGCGGCGGTTACTTCCCCGTCGAGAACCAATGTGAATGAGCCTTCACTTCCCCTGGATTTGTATCCGGTGACGCCTGTGTTGGGATCCGGATCGACGTACTCGAAGGTCCCGTCCGTGACCTCAGCACATACCTCCTCTTGAGGGAGATCGACGTGACTGACGTCCTTGGCATCAGAAGGAGCGACACCCGTAAAGGAGCAGGCGGTGCTTACTGCGTCTTCATCGTATTCGCACTGCACGTCGACGGCATACGCAACGGCTGCCACCACCTCGCCGTCGTTATCTTTCTTGGGGCCCTTGTCTTTGTCTTTATCCTCTTTCTTATTTTTATCCTTGCTCTTGTTGTCACCTTGATTGTTCTTCTTGTCCTCGCCGTTCTTCTCCTTTTTCCCTTCACCCTGTGCAGCTACGCTTGGTGGGTAAGTCTCGGCTGGAAGGAAAGCCAGCGAACCGGCCACCATCAACAGGATTGCGGCAAGTCGCCAGGCGATAAGAGTGAGCATTCGCTAGTCCTCTCCGGGAAGGGTTATCAAGTTAGGGAGCATTATTGCGCAGCCGACATGCCAGCAACCATTCCGCTCCTGTCGCTCGTACACCCCGTGCGACCGTCTCGACGGATCGTGCACACTCTGCGATAACGGCTACATGTGACACGCATACGCATACTTGGGAGCAGATCATGCAACACATCGATACGTCCGTTTATCGTAGCCGCATCACCAGGGCACAAGAGGCATTAAGAGAGCGCAGCATTGCCGCGCTGCTGCTCGGACCGTCGGCCGACTTGACGTACCTGACCGGATTCGATGCGCACCACAGCGAGCGTATGAATCTCCTGATCCTTCCGGCTGATGCTGAGCCATCGCTCGTCATCCCAACACTTGAAGCGTCGCTCGTGGGTGATGCCGCAGATCTGGTGACGCTCCACGATTGGGCGGATCAGGATCGCCCGGCTGAGCTCGCAGCAAGCATTCTCGGAAATGTCGCCGGCAAAACGCTTGCAGTGGGCAATCAGCTTTGGAGCGCCTTCCTGCTCCGGCTCCAGGCAGAACTCAGGGGTGCCACATGGGTCGAGGGCGACTCCGTCCTCCGGGAGCTACGCATGATCAAGGAGCCGGTGGAGATTAGCTACCTCGCCGAGGCAGCAAGCCTCACCGACCTTGCCTGGGAAGAGTTCATCCGGTCGGGCCAGATATCGGGGCTCACGGAGCTCCAGGCCCTGCAGCGTCTCCTTGATATCAGCACGGCGCAAGGGCTTTCGAAGGCCTCCGGCATAGTTGGAAGTGGTCCGAATTCCGCGTCACCGCATCATAGTGGAGACGACCGGGTTATCCAGAGCGGGGATGCGGTCGTCTTCGACTGGGGCGGACGGATCAATGGATATTTCTCTGATGTCACCCGATCGGTCCATGTGGGAGAGCCGGGCGAGGAGTACCGCCGCGTCTACGAGATAGTTAAGCGGGCGAACCAGGCGACGTTTGAGACCATCAAACCGGGAGTACCGTTACAGGAACTCGACCGCACTGCGAGGACCTTGATCACCGGCGAAGGATATGGAGACGCATTCCTCCATCGTGTGGGGCATGGACTTGGGATGGAGATCCACGAAGAGCCATATCTTGTCGAGGGCAACGACCTCCCGCTTGCCTCCGGGATGGTGTTCAGTGACGAGCCCGGGATATACCTAAGTGGCCGGTTTGGTGTCCGCATCGAGGACACTGTTGTCTGTACCGAAGAGGGTGGGCGATACCTGAACAACGCCACTCGCGAGCTGGTGGTGATGAAATAGCCGGACTGAACGGAGGCTCTATGGACGATCATTCGCTGTCACACCGCGAGACATCATTCGAGATTGAGCATGGCCACGACGCCTACACCAATGAGGAGTTGCTCGAGCAATCGCAGTTCAACGCCCAAGCCCTGCTGCTTGCCGCGGTCGCTGCACTGGACGGAGATGACGCCGCGATCGACACATGGACAAAGGGTGTCGGCGAGGTCTTCATTCGCGGGTGGGACCAGCAGCGAACCTGGGAGGCATCAGAGATCCTTGACGCCCTGCTCACGAACTACCGCTCGTTCGGAGCGCAGGTGATCGAAGTCGATCTCGAGGCGGAGCACCCGGCCGCCACGATAGCTGACTTGCCGGATCTCGGATTGGCCGAGGATCTGCAGGTTCCCGAGGAGAAGGCGGACGCCATCTTCCAAATCGGGGGGCATATTGTCGCCGCCCTCGGTCACACGCTCGTCTGGTCGCGTGCGGCGGATTCCGGCGACGTGACGCTCACCGTGACATGACTGGAACGATCGGCAAGGCGAGGGTGACGCTCTACTTCGAAGACACCTTTTCCATCAAGGAGAAGCGAGGGGAAGTAAAGCGGGTCACGAGCCGAATTCGAAACAGGTTTAATGTCGCTGTCGCGGAGATCGACGACCTGAACGATATGCGAGTTGCGACGCTGGGGATGACGGTCCTCAGCACTTCAACACCCCACGCGGACCAGATGCTGGAAACGATTATCGCCGCCATTGAGGACCTGCTCGACATCAGCGTTCTCGGCGACATCGAGACAGAGATGATCCCGTTCGGTTGAGCAAATAGCCCGGTTTCGGGACCCGCTGCGAGGGAGAGCCAGATGTTTATATACTCCGGCTCTCCGGTTGGAATTCCTCGTCAGCTGGCGGGTGATGCAAGGGGCGATGCTTGCGGGCTCGCCACGGGCGAAGCTTCCGCGCCGAACCCCTCCGGGAGATCGGGAACGATCTGGATAACGGTACTCTCGGCGCCGTCCGTGACGAGCACCATCTCGTCCGGAGCAACCGCGACACCCACTGGCCGCACAAGCTCATTGCCTTCGATGGGAACGAATTCCTCGCCGTCGTAGGCTTCCAGCACTCCTCTTGCAGGTGCAGTCAGGTACAGTATGCCGTCCTGATTGAAAGCGACGTAATTGACGCGATCAGCGCCAACCAGTTCCGTCCACGACTCCACCGGGATCTCGTCCAATACCTCGCCCTCTGGCGTGTAAACGACGAGACGACCGTTGCCGGAATCAGCGACGTAGAGGTTTCCGTCGGGACCGAACGCAATGTCTGTCGGCTCCTGCAACTCTCCTTGCCCCGTCCCAAACCCACCGAAGGCGCGGAGGAAGGTGCCATCCTTGCTAAAGACCTGAATGCGCTCATTCCCTGTGTCGGAGACGTAGATCTCGTCGTTCAGGACCGCGATGCCGCGTGGGCCGAAGAACAACCCTGGTTCGGAGGCCGGATCCCCACCATCTCCGATATCGGTCAGGACGCCCCGCTGTCCAAGTTGGCGGACGACATTTCCTTCCTGATCCAGGACGACGACGATATGGTTCCAGGTATCGGTCACGTAGATCAGCCCATCGTCACCCGTCTCGATATCGGAGGCTCCCTGGCCATTCTGGAATGCCAACCCAAGGCTCGGATCGGTCGCGGTGTCCCAGATCCCGAGGAAGGAACCGTCCCGGGCATATCGCTCGATGCGCTGGTTGCCCGCATTCACGACGTAGATCACCTGCCCGTCAGGAGAGACTGCAATTCCGGTCGGGACGGAGAGTTGTCCCAAGCCACCGCCCGGACCGGGGGTATTCTGGGTAAAGAGATCGAAGGGTCCGAGATTAGGGTTGATCTGGTTGCTTATCCGGAAAGCATAGCCAACCGCGACGGTCTCCACCGGCTGTTCAGATTCCATTTCCCTGAAAAAGAGAAAGCGAAAGCCGTCATACCATTCGTCCGGAGAAAAGATGTTCCCGAAAACGGTATTCGCGCTCAGATCAACGTACGCGTTCGCGGTGCGGTTCTCGAATGCTTTTTGCTGTACCACGAAACCGGCCGTGTCCATACCTTCTGGCGACGCTGCAACCACAACGTCGTCATCTTCCGTCCAGCCCGCCGGGCCCTCCACCCGAACGTTCGGGAAGTCCCGGAAATACCAGAGGAAGGGCCACTCAACGTCCGGCCCGATTGCAAGCTGGAGACCCAGGCTACCCGTGTTATCCACGTTCGAGAGGTTCTCAACGCTCAGGTCGCGCGAGAGGCGATAGACCTGATCCACGAAGGCACGGATCCCCTGAGTCGGCACATTCGGCGCGAGTAGTTCAGTGCCGTCATCCGCACGATAGAAGGCGAGAGCGGTAGCGCTCCGTATCGTAAAGAGGGCCAGCACCAGTGCCAGCACCAACAAGGCAGCGTTGCCCAGCTCCCCGGTGTTTGGCTCATCAACGCTCCTGGTCCAGATGAGGTAGGCGGCTGGAATGACGACGGCGGCAAGGATGAAGAAAATCTGCAAGACTGGCGGCCAGTCGCTTGGGTTGGCGGCCCCAGGGTCGTTGGAACGGGCGATGACCATGATAATGGCGATGACGCCTACAAAGAAAACGAGCAGCACCAGGGGCAGGAGACCCGCGCGTGAGGTCCAGAACCCGCTCCACCTGACCTTCTCCAATACGTGGCCGAGGCCCATGCCACCCATCACGACGAGTGGCAGCACGACCAATACAGCCTGCTCTGCTTCACGCCCGGAAGCGAAGCTAAAGAGCAGCAGTGAGACCGCGAACCACCCACCGAAGAGAACAGGGCTTATCCGATTCTGCTCGCCGTCCCGGCGGCGCTCATCCCCTGGTGTTGCCGCAAGGGCGACGATGGCAAAGACCAAGGCGAATATCTCGTAGAGAAGTACGGCGTAGAAAAAGAAGGACTGCGGAATTCGTGTCGAACGCGACGCGATCATCCGGCCCCAATCCGCGAAGGTGGTAACGATCCCCTCCAGGGCGCCGACGTCTGAAAACATCCGCGTATACAGCACTGCCAAGGAGAGGACGAACGCCAGGACGAACAACACCTGGTTTCTCGGGGACCGGCCAATGGCCTGAAATCCCTCACGAACGGCCCCGCCGTTGCCCGGTTCTGCCACCGCTGCCAGGAACAGCCCCGCGAACGCTGCGATCAGGGCACTAACACCCTCCGGCCCGCCACCAAGGGCGCCTGCAGCCCCGGCCCCTGCGAGCACGATCCAGCCGCTTCTGCTGCCCAAAGAGACCGCATGCCCTGAGCGCAGGAGGGACACGACGAGAAGCAAGGTGCTGAACGCCACACCAATTGCCGGATCGATGGTGCGGGAAGCGTAAACAAGGGTAGGTGAGAGGGCGGCGAGCACCACCATGCCGGCGACTGCAAAGCGGGGCACAAGCGGACGCAGCGCCAAGAGGAGGACGATGATGCCGATCCCGAAGAGAGCAGGGCCGAATCGCGCGGTTGCATCAGTGACACCGAAAAGGAAAAACGTGAACGCTTCGGTGACCAGCAAGAGCGGCGCAGTGTCCGGAATCTGTTCTGTCCCGGGCAGTGGCCGCCCCCGGAAGAGCGACCATGCATCATAGGCCCAGCTGGCTTCCTTGTCGCCCAGCACATAGGCGTCGAGTCTCACAAGGCGCAACAGCAGGGCAGCGACAAAGGCGCCCAATATGAGTAGCGTAACCCCGCCACCAAGGGGAAACATCAGGCGGCGGTGCAGCACTGGATCCGGTGGCTCGCTCGTAACCTGTTCCGCCGTGTCGTGAGGAGATTCGGGGCTATCCACCGATCCGGCCGCGCGCTCTGCTCTCAATTCGAGTCTCCTCATGCACCTCGTGCTGCAACGTTACTCGCCATACCGCACGTCGTTGTAGTACGGCAACATATCGTTTCGGATATAGACCCGGAAGCGATAGGGGTTGAGCCCGGCGGGCAGCTCGCGGTACATCACGAGACGGAAGAGCCGTTGTTGCCCCTCCTTCCCGGTGATCTGCTCAAAGCTGCTCATGATGGACCTGGCTATCGCCGGGATGTCGTGCGGCTGAGACTCGGACCGCCACGCCGAGCGGCCAGCCGGGATCTCCGGCGCAATCGCGAACTCCCGGTAGATCGCCTGCTCCGGCTCATGCCATCGCAATACATACGTCTGCGCCGTGTACCCATCCATCTCCTCAGGCATGACGCACCGGCCGTCCCATGAGGATTGGACTCCGACGATGACGGGAGGCTGGGCAGTGGGATCGTCAGGGACGGTGCTGGTCAACTGCCGGTTCGGAAAGTCACGCAAGTACCAGTTCAGCGGCCACTGGGAACAACCGTCGAACATCACCGGCATACTCTCGTCGCCATAGGCGATCTCCGACATCTCCATCAGGTCATTGGTGAGCTGAGTAATATCAGGTGATGTGGTGTTGTAGATGAGCGTGTCCCGGGCGGTGTCACCCTCGAGAAATGCCAGCCTGAAGCCCTGATGTGCCTGGAACAGGCTGAAGACAACGATCGTCGCCGCCAGCGTCGCGTAGGCAGCACGGCGTGCGCCAATCAACCACACCCCAACGGCGATGAGACCCAGCGCGGCCGCTGGAGGCAGGGCAAGCATCCACCAATCGTTTTCCGCCCAGCGCGGAATATCCCGCTGCCAACCACCGGTGGACACCTCGTTCCATTCGCCATAGGTGAGATGGGCGGCAACAAAATACCAGGACAGTGCCAGCACAATGAGTGAGCCGAAGAGCCCGAGCATGCCAAGACGCGGTATCCGCAGCTGCCCGGCGCCAAGCCGACGCGATCGAAAGTAACCGATTGCCCCTTCCACGATCTCGTTGATCAGTGCCCCACCGACCAGGAACCCTGGCAGCGCGAAGTGCATGATTAACCAGGGCATTTTCTCACCCGCCCATGAAAGGACAGCGAAAAGGAAGAGGAACCAGAAAGCGTTGAAGACGTTGAAAAGCAGGTTGGGGCCGGTATCCCTGCCAAGGAGTCCCTTGAAAAGGCGAATGCCGACCAAAACGGTTCCAGCCGTCGCGAAGAAGATACCAAGCCACTCGTACTGGAAGCCCTCGGTGATGAAATAGAACCAGGGCTGCTCGCCGCGCTGCACTTCCTGCTGCCCCAACCAGTAGAGCAGCGTGCCGTTCGGCGCATATGTTGCCGTGGCGATGCCGCGCAGATTGGTGAAGAGCGTAGTGAACATCCCGATGAAAATAGCTAACGCAACCAGCGCCCCGATACCGAGCCCACCAGCATCCCTGAGGGCGTGATAGGCGCCGTATTCCACCGTGTTCGGCCGTGCTCCGCCCAGGATCGCCTCGTTCCAGCTACCCGCATCTTCACGTCGGGAAACTTGCCATCTCAGGGCAATGACGCATCCAAGGATGAAGACGACGCCCACGGCCACCATCCCCAGCACAAAAGGATGGGAGAGGAGGGCGGTATAGTAATCGCGAGTCGCCTCCGGCGTGGCATTCTCCCACGGTATAGCAGGCCACGGCTCACTGTCCTTGAAAAGCATATAGACAGCGCCCGCGAGCAGCACCGCACCCAAATGGACCGGGATCAGGACCCGGAGGCGGCCCCACAG
>DASYWM010000154.1:0-9599 GCA_035936075.1 Thermomicrobiales bacterium | reverse complement strand
CCTCAGGTAGCTCGAGGAACGGCGTGTTGGGGTATATTCCGGCATTGACCACGGTCACCGCCGGGGGCCCAAGTTCAGTTACCACGCGGTCAACCATGCTGCGCACGGCCATCGCGTCGCGCACGTCCGCCGTAAATCCGCGGCATGCAGTTCCCGCGCGAGAAAGTTCGCCTGCGGCCCTCTCAGCGCGGTCCGGCGAGCGATCGTTAAGGGCGATGGTCGCTCCGGCCCGACCAAATGCTTCTGAGATTGCGAAGCCGAGACCGGACGCTCCGCCGGTCACCAGCACGACCTGGCCCGAGAAATCGATGGGGATCATCACATCACCTCCTCAGCGTGGCTGGTAGCCACCGTCGACATTGATCGTCTGTCCAGAGATGTAGGATGCATCGGGGGAAACGAGGAAGCTCACGAGAGCGGCAATATCTTCCGGTTTGCCATGCCGTCCCAAGGGAATGTCAGACCGAAGCCGATTCACCAATGTCTCAAAGGACACATCCTCACGACCGGCGCGGCGATGAAGTGCGCTCCAGTGCATCTCGGTCGCCATGTTTCCAGGGCTCACACAATTGACCCGGATACCGTGCGGTCCAAGCTCACGTGCCAACGCCGCGGTCATCGCCATCACCCCGGCCTTTGATGCGCCATAGGCCGCATTGCCAACCGGCGTGTCGCGACCGAAGGTCGAGCCTACCGTGAGGATGACGCCACTCCGCGCCGGGATCATTGCCCGGGCCGCCGCCCGACAGCAATAAAACGAGCCCTCCAGGTTAACCGAGAGAACCTGACGGAACAGCTCGTCCGCCATGTTGACAATCAACGCGCCTCTCCCAATGCCCGCGTTGGCGACCATAATGTCAAGACGACCGAACTGTTGGAGAACCGTGGCGACGAGCAGGTCAACACCTTCCGAATCGGAAACGTCGCAACGCATGGCCATTGCACGCGGACCAAGCTCGGCGAAGCCTTGTGGATCACATTCCTGGATGTCCGCGAACACGACATGAGCGCCATCGTCGACCAAGCGCCGGGCTGTTGCCAGCCCCAGACCTTGGGCAGCACCGGTCACAATCGCCACGTTTCCGCCGAGTTTCCCCGCTTGCTCCCTTGAAGAGGTCATGTCGTTGAGCGATTACCAGGCGATGATGCCTCGGTGAAGGTGTCGTCCAGCGAGGGCCGGTGCTGTATCCAGGGGGCAGCTGACTCGAACGCTGCCGACGCGCGCAGGACCGTGGCGTCGTCGTGCCACCGCCCGACGATCTGCAGGCCGATCGGCAGTCCCGCTTCATCAAAACCGCACGGCACCGTGGCGGCTGGCTGCCCGGTCAGGTTGAACGGCGAGCAGAACGGCGCCCAATCACCACCATATGCCATCGGCTTGCCTGCGATCTCGGTCGGTCCATTGTGGCCCGCAGGGAAGGCTGTTGTCGCCATCGTCGGGGTCAGCAGCAAATCATAGCGTTCCATGAACTGCTGCATACCCACGTAGTACGCGTTCCGCAGGATCTGCTGTTGGGCGAGCTCCGGTCCAGTTAGCTCTCTCCCCTGCTCAATGAGCGAAATGCGTCCCGGATCGATCTGGTCTCGAACACGATCGAAATCGTCTATGTGAACTGCGGCATTGCCACTGATCCAGAGCTTCCACCAAACGTCGTCCGGGCGATCCAGTCCAGGGCCTGCCTCCTCGACGTGGCATCCGAGATCCTCGAAGCGTCGGGCTGCACGCTCCGTCGCTTCGCGCACTGCGGGATCAAGGGTTGCGTACCCCAGATCCGGTGACCAAGCGACACGGAGCCCGGCAATGCCTCCTTCGCATGACCCAACGTAATTGACTCCACTCGACCACGACAGCCGATCCCGCGGGTCACCTCCTGCGGTGGCATCGAGAAACAGCGCGGCGTCACGGACGCTGCGAGTCATGGGCCCCAGATGGGAAAGATCGCCGAAGGCACTTGGAGGAAATTGCGGAACCAGACCGAACGAGGGTTTGTGTCCGAAGATGCCACAGTAGGAACTTGGGATCCGGATGGACCCGCCGCCGTCGCTTCCCTGAGCAAGCGGCCCCATCCCGGCTGCCACGGCTGCCGCACCCCCACCGCTCGATCCGCCCGCCGTCATCCCGTACTGCCAGGGGTTGTGCGTGGAGCCGACGATGCGGTTGGTGGTATCGGCCTTCCAGCCAAATTCCGGAGTGTTCGTCTTCCCAAGGAGCACAGCACCGGCAGCGTGGACCCGCTCAGCGAACGGAGAGTCTTCTTCCGGAATCCAGTCTTCATAGAGTAGCGAGCCGCGGGTCGTCCGGATACCTTTTGTCGGCGTCAGATCCTTGAGCGAGACCGGAATACCGGCGAGGAGCCCCGGGTTGCCGCCGGGCCCGTACGCACGTTCCGCTGCCCGCGCCTGCTCGAGTGCGAGGTCCGCGGTCACGGTGATGAAGGCCACTAGCCGGGGATTGAATCGCTCGATCCGGCGCAGGATTGCCTCGGTGACTTCGACAGGCGAAAGCTCTCGACGTTGATATCGTTCGCGCAATTCGAGCGCTGAGAGAAAGCAGATCTCGGTGTCGGAGGACTCCCGCACCTCGTGTTCATGTGCCACGTTTTTCTCCTCTTGAAGGTGCTCTTTGCCGCGTTCGTTGCAGGTATCGGACCATCCACTAATTGTGACTGACCATATCGTTAGGTTTTACCCGATGATGCTTGCGGGAGCGTCGGCGGGGTCCATATATCGCCCATTCCGGAAGAAGCACAATAGGTCGCAATCTCTTCAAGCGTGGCCCACCACACACCATCGAATTGGTTGATGTACTCAATCATCCGCTCAAGGAGGGCAATGCGCGACGGCCGGCCGATGACAAATGGATGCATGGTTAGGACGTAGCAACCGTTGAACCGATGGTAGCCCGCGAACTCAGTTGACCAGACATCGAAGACTTTCTGCGGGCTTGAGATCCCGCCATGGTTGACGGAAAAATGGGGATAGTCGTCCAAAATCCACTGCACTGGCAGTTCCAACAAATCGCCAGCGGGCGTCGACACCCGGTAGGGAATATCGTTTCCCATGAGGCTGCTGTCATACAGGAACTGGTGACGCTTCAGTAACCCGGGAGAGCCGGGCTTAAGCTCCCAAGAGGGAGAGCGGTAGCCAACCGGTCGCCGGCCCGCGAGGCGATCGAGCACCTCAATTCCGCGAAGAAGGACCGCCGCCTCCTCGTCGTCCGAGAGGGTGTCTGGCCTCTCATGAAGATATCCGTGATGACCCACCTCATGCCCATCACCAACAATCTGATGGACGACGCCCGGGTGAAGTTCCGAGGTAAATCCCGGAATGAAGAATGTTCCCTTGATGCCTGACGACCGGAGAACTTCCAGGATACGAGGCACACCAACAGCGGGACCGTATGCCCCGCCGGAGATGAGCGTCAACCGCTCGTGTCCACGCTGGGGATCCTGTACAAGCGGGATCGTTTCCCCATCGACATCAAACGTCAGCGCGGCCGCACACGTTTTCCCCTCTGGCCATTCAAACCGGACCACGGCTCTCTCCTCTCACAGCAATCACAATCCGGCCCAGCCCCACGTGATTTCATCCCGGTCGTATTCGATCATGACAAACGTGCTCACGCTGGAGTTAACGAGCAACAAGTCCGTAGCGTATCCTTGCGGATATGTCTCCTATCACGGAAGTGCAAATCGGTACTGGCCACAGCGCTCACCTGCTCTTCGCGCGGTCAACGGCATCCTGCCAGAGCACGATACGCGCTTCACGCTCCGACTCAGCGATTGTTGGCTCGAACCGCCGGTCAACCTCCCAACTCTCGCGGACATCCTCCCGGCCCGCCCAGACCCTGGCTCCTAACCCCGCGAGATAGGCCGCACCCAGCACCGTCGTCTCTATATTCCTTGGCCGTACCACCGGCACACCGAGCAGATCCGCCTGCATCTGCATCAAGAGATCGTTCTGGGCCGCACCACCATCGACGCGGAGCTCCGCCAGCTCAATCTGCGCATCCGACTCCATCGCCTTCAACACATCCCGCGACTGCATCGCGATTGCTTCAAGCGTCGCCCGCGCGATGTGAGCGGAGGTTGTTCCGCGGCTAATGCCAACAATCGTGCCGCGCGCGTCGGCGTCCCAGTGCGGTGCGCCAAGACCCGAGAGCGCCGGGACAAAGGCCACGCCCCCGGTGTCCTCGACAGAGAGGGCCAAGGCCTCGACCTCGGACGCCTGCCTGATGATGCCCAGCCCGTCGCGCAGCCACTGCACCGCAGATCCTGTAACGAAGATGGAGCCTTCGAGTGCGTATTCCGTCTCCCCATCCACTTCCCACGCGATCGTGGTCAGCAAGCGGCTGTTCGAGGTCATCGCCTCCGTGCCCGTCTGCATCAGGAGGAAGGAGCCGGTGCCATAGGTATTCTTTGCCTCACCCGGGCGAAAGCACGCCTGCCCGAAAAGCGCCGACTGCTGATCACCCGCGGAGCCGGTGATCGGGATGGGCCTGCCGAGTACGGATGGATCCGAAACGGCGATCTCACCTGAGTTCGCGCAGACCTCAGGAAGCATCGCCTTCGGGATGTGCAGGTCGGCCAGCAGCTCTTCGCTCCACTCCCCCTTCCGGATGTCGTAGAGCATCGTGCGCGAGGCATTCGAGACGTCCGTCACGTGGGTCCGGCCGTTGGTCAGCTTCCAGATCAGCCATGAATCGATCGTGCCAAAGCAGATATCACCCGCCTCGGCGCGGGCACGTAGACCGACATCCCGATCGAGCAACCAGGCAATCTTGGACGCGGAGAAATAGGCATCAGGTACGAGGCCCGTGACTGCCTGATAGCGCTCGGCCCGCCCGCGGCGCTCGATGTCCTGGATGATCTCCGCCGTCTGCCGGCTCTGCCAAACGATCGCCGGTGCAACAGGTTCGCCGGTCGTACGATTCCAGAGAACGGTCGTTTCCCGCTGGTTCGTGATACCGATCGCGGCAATCCGCTCGATCCCTCCATCCAGCCGGTCGAGCACCTGTCGCACGACGCGCAAGGTAACCTCCCAGATATGCCGGGCATCCTGGTTGACCCAGCCGGATTGAGGGAAGATCTGGGTGATCTCCTCCTGCGCGAGATCCACAAATTGACCGTTGCTGTTCACCAGCACTACCCGGCTGGACGTCGTCCCCTGGTCGATCGCGAGAATCAACTGCTCGTTGCTCACCGGCCCGTTCCTCTCCTGCATGGCGTTCATCACTATCGGGTCATGCTACCGCAGAGAAAACTAGCCGTCCCCAAGGACGACCTAGAAAACAGCGACATCAACGTACTGGCGTGGCACCGGGTGTCGCCGTAGTCACCATTGACTATGCCGTGCACGCAACCCAGAGAAGGTTGTACAGATAGGGAACATTCGCCCATGTCCCCTCTGTGCCTGACCTTCGGACACATGACGTCAGGAGTGCATCAAGCGTCCTCTCGTTTGCATGACCTTCCACTGGCGCAGGAATCCGAGCGATGAGACAGACCAGCAAGCTCAGAGTGCTCGTCAGGACCACTCCCCTGTTACGACGGGGTCAGTCGAGGGGGTACAACCGGTCGATCGAGATCGCCATCACGACACGGCGTTCCCGAACCATTGCCTCGTCGAACTCCTGCCAGTTCGGGTGCTCCTTGCCGAAGATACCGACGTACACGTGACGGAGCAGCTGCAACGGATCATCCTCGATGATCTGGGCCCTGCCCTCGATCACCACGTAGCGGTACCAGTCATCACCAATGATCGAGAGGGAAACGCGGTCATCGCGCATGGCATTCCGCGTCTTCGCACGGTCCCTGGTCACCGAGATCTTGATCAAGCCGTCATCGTCGAGCATGTATCCGACGTGCGACAACTGCGGCCGTCCATCCCGCCTGAGCGTCGCTAGGACGCCCCGATGATTCGCGGCAACATACTCCATCGCCTGGTCCTGATTCATACTTCCTCCGATTCCCGGACTACTTCCGGTGCTCCTCCACGCCGGAGAGCAGGTGCTCCCGGTAACTTCGAAAAGTTTCAAGGCGACCGATTCCACGATACAGCGACAAACGCGTAAGGGAGCGCCGGGCTGCGTCTTCCCCACTGAGATCACCGTGCTGCTTCCTTGATTCCACGGACCTCGTCTCGATCAGAATGCTGGTACCTGAGCTCAGGTGGAACGGGGATACGACGAACGGCACCCTGAGCCACCGGGCTGATCTAGTACACAATCTCCATGCGCAAGCCCTTTGTGTCCGTCTCCGGCTCCTCGGGCAACCGGCCAGCGACGCCATCAGCCACGCGCCTGGCTGTCCACGCTGCCACGGTTGCATCCAGAATGTCGTCCGGTTTGGCGGGACGCGCGAGTTTGAACGCCTCCGTTCGATCAGGGATTACTACTCCCATCCCGTCCTCCAGCCAGGACTTTCGTTCTAGGTATCCCGCGAGATGGTTCTTGGGATGAACCATCGCCTCTGCGGCTAATGCCCAGAAAGACACCTCGGGATGCACTTCAAATACTCGATCTTGGAGCTCCCTCGTGATCGTGGCATTAGCCTCGGCGATCTTGGCAAAAATTGCGTAGGTCTGCTGTGACACGCCCTTTTGAATTTTTGAGCGTGACCACGCTACCGCTTCCTGATACGTCGGCGCAAGTAGAATGTCGGGATGCGGCGCAAGGAAGACGCTGGAACTGCGGCCGCGCCCCAGGAGCCTACGTGCCGCCACATCGCACGTGCGTGTACCAGTGCCGCTCAAGCCAATGGGGATATCAACCCCGAATGCCTGAGCATCCTGATAGCGAGAGAGGAGTGCCACCAGCGAGCTGTGTATCCTTGGATGGATCGCGCCTTCAGTCACATCCCAGCACACGGCCACCCATCCTCCAGGACATCCATCCACCCCGACGACCTTCATACTGCTCTCCCTGATCCGCGCTATATGCGAAAGCCGAAGTTTCGGACGTTGACGGTGTCAGGTTCAAGGCTGCACAGGCAGCATGCTCCTTATGGACAAGGGCTGGCCATGCCAGGCAATATCAAGGTCTCATCAATGGTCCTCTGGATCGCTTGGCATATGAGTGCTGATGCTCGGGCCGTTAGCGCTTGAATTCCCGAGGTCATCCAAGTCACAGTCAAGATGGTGGCTCTCCCGCCAGAAAATGCCACCGGGAACGTCAGCGCAACCGTCACCGGAAATCGGATCCGAGTCTCCTCGACGGCTTTGCCCGTCCATAGTCCTCTGGTTCCTTAGGCTCAGAAGTATTTGTGGGGCGCGGATTCGGGGATATCGAGACAGACTATCGCCAAATTGTGCGGCAAGCCGAACCAGTACTCGGCTCTCATTGCCAGCACCTGTCACCCTCCGTTATGTTCCGGTAACACGTTGAAGGACCAAGGATCCTGAAGCAAGAGCCAGCAGCAGCCTCCGGTGCCGGAAACTTTTCGTCGAACTCCTCTCATGCTTTCGTTCCGTATCGGTCTCCCTGAAAACGTCGCTCACATCGTCGCCTCCCGCAGCCGCGATACGGCGAGTCCACGGCATGTGCCACTCCAGACCTGAACCTGATCGTCTATCCTAGCGTCCATGGAAACGCGCCTAACTCTTTGCACCGTTGCGAATGAGCCAGGGGCTGGCCGTAAGATATCGACGCTTAATGTATCGAGCACTCCTCGTATGCTCACCTCTCCGCGGTTGGCAGGGAAGGCTCATTGCGCCGGAGGCTCCACCGTGGCGAAGCTCAACGTAGTCCTTATTTCGACGTACGAGTTGGGCCGCCAGCCGTTCGGGTTGGCATCGCCGGCGGCATGGCTGCGGGAGGCTGGTGCCTCGGTTACCTGCTTCGATCTCGCTGTGGAACACCTGGAGGAAGAGGCGATCGCGGTTGCCGACATGGTGGGTTTCTATGTCCCCATGCACACTGCCACCCGCATCGCCGTATCCTTTGTCCACCGCGTCAAGGAGATCAACCCGCGAGCCCACCTCTGCTTTTACGGGCTCTACGCACCGGTGAACGAAGGCTTCCTGCGGGAGATTGGAGCCGACACAATCCTCGGTGGGGAGTTCGAGGAGGGGCTCATCAAACTGGCCGAGCGGCTCTCAAGTGGCGTGCCCTCCCTGATACACCAACCTGATCCGGTCGTCTCGCTCGCCCGGCAACAGTTCCTCGTCCCTGACCGGAACGGGCTCCCTGAATTACCGCGGTATGCGCACCTGATACTGGCAGATGGACGTTCTCGTGTTGTCGGCAATACCGAGGCGTCCCGCGGGTGCAAGAACCTGTGCCGGCACTGTCCAATCGTCCCGGTTTACGGAGGACGCTTCTTTATCGTGCAGCCCGAGGTCGTGCTTGCGGATATCGAGCAGCAGGTTGCAGCTGGGGCGCACCACATCACCTTCGGGGATCCCGACTTCTTCAACGGGCCCACCCACGCCATGCGGGTCGTGGAGGAACTCCACCGGAAATTTCCCGGGCTTACCTATGATGTGACGATCAAGGTTGAGCATCTCCTCAAACACGCGGCCCACCTTCCAAGGTTGCGAGATACCGGCTGCCTCTTTATCACCAGCGCAGTGGAAGCGGTAGACAACGACATCCTGGAAATTTTCGACAAGCGCCACACGCGTGAGGACTTTATCCGCGTCGTCTCGCTCTTCCGCGAGACCGGCATATACCTCAATCCGACCTTCGTCACCTTTAGTCCGTGGATTTCGCTCAGTGGGTACATGGACCTCCTCAAGCTGATCCGGGAGCTTGACCTCGTGGGCAGCGTCTCCCCCATCCAGTACGCCATACGCCTTCTCATTCCGGCAGGATCGCGGCTGCTGGAGCTCCCTGCCGTTCAGGACCTGGTCGGTGAATTCGACCCGGCTGCCATGATCTACCCATGGGCACATCCCGATCCGCGGGTGGACCGGCTACATGCGGCCGTTCTCAAGGTCGTGAGTGACGATCAGGTCGACCAGGAAGATCGCGCATCGGTCTTCGCCGAGGTATGGGCGCTCACCGAGGAAGCGTGCAGCATTCCCGATAACCAGCGAGCCGAACCTGTGTCTGCCGGTCGCCTGCACCTTGAGTCCATTCCACATTTGAGCGAGCCGTGGTATTGCTGCGCAGAGCCGACAGAGCTGCAGATGGCTCCTCGGGATCATGTCTAGCGGCAAACGCCCAGGGATGGGTGATTGCGTTACGGGAACCAAGACTAGCACCAGTTCCCTGCGGTGCGCGGCTCCTTCAGCCATGCTCTTGGCCGACCAGGCTGTGACGGGGCTCATCACCGGTGGTCTGACGTTGCGCGTCGACCGTCACAATCGGGCTCGCCTAGCTTAAACACGGAGAAGGCGGTAAATCGAGCATCAGGTGGCTCTTAGTGCATCAATGAGCGAATCGCGCTACCCTGACGCACGCGAGAGTTTGTGAGAATGATGGTTGACCAGATGCAACAAAGCGAAAGGCGAGGAACGCTATGGTGAGCTTCGGGATCAAGACCGCGCCGCAGCACACGACCTACGACGACATGCTGAAGGTCTGGCAGGAAGCCGAGGAGATTCCCAGCATCGAGCACGCCTGGCTCTTTGACCACTTCGCCCCGATTCAGGGGGAC
>DASYWM010000153.1:0-9130 GCA_035936075.1 Thermomicrobiales bacterium | reverse complement strand
GTCTGGTGCTCCTCGACGACATGCTTCTCGATACGGACGGCGCCGCGCTCGACCGGCCGTGTCGTGGCAGTCAGCTCTTCTTCAGTGACCGGCACAACGAGGTTTTCGTCAGCATTTACATGGGTATTCTGGGTGTCTTGTTGGTGTTCGAAGGGTTCAGAATCCTTTTCCATCGTCGATGCTCCTGTGGTGCTCATCCAGCGTCCCAAGTTCTCTCAGCAGAGGGACCACAACTGAGCAGAGCCTATGCCACCGACAAAGACGACTACGCATCCAGATGGAAGAGTGGAGCCACAACTGAAGGAGGCGACGGAAAGTGCTGCAAGGAACAATGCATCATCAAGGATGAACGAGGACCCATGTTTATGAACAAGGCCGGAGACCGGACCGGGGAAACGAGCATGAAGAAGCGTGTCAGGAGCTCGAGGCTCCAAGAATCTAACCGTAAGGTTAGTCAGACACGGAGATCATGGTGACCAGTTGGGCTTGGAGGCACACCGTTTACGTCTCACTTGTATGGACATGACAATCACTTACATGCTCAGTACCCCAAGCGCGCTTATAGAGCTTGTGATGGGGTGACGTCGATGGGGATGTGCTTCATCATCGGCTGCCTGCTCTTGTCGCTGAAATCGCCGATCGAACACAACACGTTGAGCTCCGGCATGTATCCCGCGGCGCACCCGGGCGGGATGTCGTATGTCACGGCAAGGTAGCCGTAGACGCTGCGGCTGCTCCCATCGCGGGCGAAGCTCGTGATGTCGATGCGATCGAATTCGGCCAGGCCCCTTTCCTCCATATCGACAGCGTTCATGAAGAGCAAGGTGCGCAGGTTCTTGACGCCACGATAACGGTCATCGTTGGAGTAGATCGAGGTATTGAACTGGTCGTGCGAGCGCATGGTGCTCAAAACGAGGCGTCCTGCCTCGGGAGTTGCGTCCACCAGTGGTGCCATCGAGAATTCGGCGCGACCGGAGGTGGTGAGGAAGATGCGCTCCCGCGCTGGTTGGTGGATTCGGAACCCCCCCTCCTGGCGAACCCGCCGATTGAAGTCTTCGAAGCCGTCCACGGCATCGGCGATGTGGTCCCGGATCAAGTCGTAGTTAGCAACCAATTCTTCCCATGGGGTTCGTGTGTTGGGTAAGGTCTCCTGGGCCAGCCCGGCGATGATGGCCAATTCCGAGCGCAGATGGGGCGAGGCGGGCTCTTTCTTCCCGGTTGAAAGATGCACCATGCTCATCGAATCCTCGACTGAGATCGACTGGGCTCCGCTGGCCTGGATGTCTCGTTCGCTGCGCGCAATGCAGGGCATAATCAGTGCCTGGCGGCCATGTACCAGGTGACTTCGGTTGAGCTTGGTCGAGACCTGGATGGTGAGGTCGCAGCGGCGTAGCGCCTCGAAGCAGTAGGCGGTGTCTGGTGTAGAGAGCGCAAAGTTGCCGCCCATACCCAGAAACACCTTTACCTTGCCATCGTGCATAGCCTGGACCGTCCCGACGACGTCCAGCCCCACTCCTCGCGGTGGCGTGATCTGGCAGGTGGTGGCGAGGCGGTCGAGCAGCTCCTCCGTCGGGTGGTGGTTGATGCCCTGAGTTCGGT
This sequence comes from Thermomicrobiales bacterium, assembly GCA_035936075.1. Taxonomy (GTDB): domain Bacteria; phylum Chloroflexota; class Chloroflexia; order Thermomicrobiales; family UBA6265; genus UBA6265. The sequence goes on along the minus strand of DASYWM010000153.1, from coordinate 7,531 downwards.
TGCCCTGAACGTTGCTGTGCCCCCGGATCGGGCACGGGCCTGCCCCCGGCCGGCCGATATTGCCCCGGAGCAACAGCAGGTTGACGATTTCACGGATCGTATCGACCCCATGCTCCTGCTGCGAAATTCCCAAACACCAGGCGATGATGGCGGCGTTCGCATTTCGGTAGATACTTGCTAGCTCGCGGATCTGCGCTTGGGGCACACCGGACTGCTGCTCGATTTCCGTCCAGTTGGTCGCCTCGCAGGTGGCGCGGTAAGCCTCCACCCCATTTGTGAAACGATCGAGGAACCCGGTGTCGATTGCCTCCGGGTCGTCAGTCGCCATCTCGAACAGCGCCTTCGCCACACCCCGGACCAGGGCGGCATCGCCGCCGATCCGGGGCTGGATGTTGAGCGTACTTGTTGGAGTGGCGCGAAAACGGGCCATGTCGGCGTATTCGTGGGGGACGATGGTGCGGGTCGCCGCCGCCTCGATGATCGGGTTGATGTGCACCAACGCCGCACCGCGACGGTGCGCATCTGCCAGGTAGGTAAGCATGCGGGGTGCATTGGTGGCGGCGTTGACCCCGAGCAGGATGATCGCGTCGGCGCGCTCCCAATCGTGGAGGTCGACCGTGCCCTTGCCGGTGCCGATTGCGGCGCGCATGGCGACTCCGCTGGCCTCATGGCACATATTCGAGCAGTCTGGGAGATTGTTTGTGCCGAACTCCCGGACGAACCATTGGTAGAGGAAGCTGGCTTCGTTGCTCAGGCGGCCGGAGGTGTAGAAGGCAGCCTGGTGGGGCGAGTCGAGACCGCGGAGGGTCGATCCGGCGAGGGCAAAGGCATCGTTCCACTCGATCGGCATGTAGCGGTCGGTCACAGGGTCGTAGACCATCGGCTCTGTCAGACGTCCGGCGTCTTCAAGGGCGAAGTCGCTCCATTGCCTCAGCCCAGAGACCGTGTGAGCCGCGAAGAATTCTCGGCCAACCTGCTTCGACGACATTTCCCAGGTAGAGTGCTTGACACCGTTCTCGCAGATGTCCATTCGGACCTTGGGATCATCGGGCCAAGCGCAGCCGGGACAGTCGAACCCGCGCTTCTCGTGGTTCATCCTGAAGAGGATGCCCGGCGCCTCTCGCATTGCCCGCTGGTGGAAAAGGATCTTCCCAACATTGAGGGCAGCGCCCCAGCCTGCGGTGGCATGATGATAGAGACTCTTTTTTGGCGAGCGATCCATAACCGGTCCGCACCCGGCTGCCGGCGATAGGGGGGTGCCTTGACCGTGGATGACCTCTTCCGCATCGCGCGGCGCATTGTCGCGGGCTGATTGGAGCTCGGTTCGTGGTCGGTCGGACGTGGTCATGGCGTTCCCTCGCGACTTCACTCGCCGGCCTTGGCGCGGCACCGGGAGCATTAAGTGTTGGGTTCTAGGTGGCCAATTGTATATCTACAATACCCGGACGAGCCGTAGGTGTATTGCGTTTATCGATCGATCTGACATAGGTGAGCGAGATGGTACACTCGTCTCCGCAATCACCGCAAGATATCATCCCGATCCTCATTGGAATTGAGCGCGGAAGAAGGGGAAGCGTGAACTTGCGTCCGGGAAGCAAGACCGCGGCCAGGGTCTGGATGATCGCGCGCGATCAGGGTCGATTGCGCCGCGATGAGTTGGCGACGGAAGAACCTATGGAGATACGCCTCGTTATCCATGGGGTGACGCGCACCGTGGCCGTAACGATGCGTACTCCAGGCAATGACTTCGAGCTCGCCGCGGGCTTCCTGTTCGGCGAGGGCGTGATCGGTAGCCGCGATGATCTGGTCCAGATCAGCTACTGCGTGGATCCCGGGATCGATGCTGCCCAGCAGTACAACATCGTGAACGTCACACTTCGGCACAATGCCGCGCCGGATCTCGCGCCGCTGGAACGGCACTTCTACACCAGTAGCGCGTGCGGGGTTTGCGGGAAAGCCTCCCTGGAAGCGTTGCAGCTGAGGAGCTGTCCAGTGATCCCGCCGGGACCCGAGATCCCCGTTGAGGTGCTGTATAGCCTTCCCGACAAGCTGCGGCAGGCGCAGGGCGTGTACCAGAAAACGGGAGGTTTGCACGCCGCGGCGCTCTTCGATCCTAACGGACAGCTCGTGGCACTGCGGGAAGATGTCGGCCGTCATAACGCCCTCGACAAGCTCGTAGGTTGGGCCCTGATGGAAGGGAGGCTCCCGCTCAGTCAAAACATCCTGCTGGTCAGTGGTCGCTCCAGCTTCGAGATCATGCAGAAGAGCCTGGCAGCGGGCATTCCCATCGTCGGCGCGATATCGGCGCCGAGCAGTCTGGCTGTCGACCTGGCCCGCGAATTCGGCATGACATTGGTCGGTTTCCTCCGGGACGAGCGATGCAACGTCTACACTTCGTACGAACGGATACTGATGCCTTCGAGTCCTTCTGCATAGGCGATACGAGATGTCCTGGCGGGGAAAGGACCGCGTGTGCCGGAGCAACGACTCCAACACTTGTTGAACACATCCGCGGCGCTGCATGACCACTTGTGTCCCAGGCAGGTGCTTGGAGTGCGGATGGGCATGTGCGCCGCCGAACTCCTGGACATGGACTTACCGCAGCGCGACAAGCGGCTGCTTAGCATCGTCGAGACCGACGGGTGCTTTGCCGATGGCGTCTCCGCGTCCACCGGCTGCTGGCTGGGTCGACGCACCCTCCGCTGCGTCGACTACGGGAAGGTGGCAGCGACCTTCATCGACACCCTCACCAGTGAGGCCGTGCGCATTCATCCATCCGAAGCGTCCCGGCGATTGGTAGCCCGTTACGCACCCACCGCCGTGGACCGCTGGCATGCATACCTTGAGGGCTACCAGATCATGCCTACCGAGGAGCTGCTCGTGGTCGAGAGCGTCCAGTTGGTTTGTTCTGTGGAGAAGCTCGTGAGTCGGCCCGATCACAAGACGATCTGTGCTACATGCCACGAGGAGATCTTCAACGAGCGCGAAATTGTTAAAGATGGCCGAGTGCTGTGCCGAGGGTGCGCGAAGCGCGCCTATTTCATGCCGTTACCCGTGAGCGAAGGTTGCCAGGGTGGGAAGTGACGGCCTCACGGCGGCCATTCTGGTTGGTGGTCAATCCCGCCGCATGGGCACGAACAAGGCACTGCTGACCATTGATCCGAATGGATCGACCATCGTGGAGACGGTAGCCCGGAAGCTCGGTGCGGTCGCGAACGAGGTCGTCCTGGTGGGATCGGAAACCGCCGAATATGCTTTTCTTGACCTGCCCCAGATTGCCGACATGGTCCCCGGTATCGGGGTGATTGGCGGAATCTATTCCGCCCTGGTTGCAGCCGGGAGACCGCATGTCCTGGTTGTTGCATGTGACTTGCCATTCCTGAATGTCAGCTTGCTCCGCTACATGGCATCATGTCCTCGCGATTACGATGTACTGGTCCCACTCCTGGATCAGGTGCAGCCGTTGCACGCGATCTACGCGCGGACCTGCCTTCCTCTTGTAGAGCAAAGCCTGCGGTCTGGTCAGTACAAGGTCACTGGCTGGTTCGATCATGCGAATGTCCGCACGCTGGAGCACTCAATCATCCAGCGATACGACCCGACGCTCCTTTCCACCTTCAACATGAACACCCCGGAGAACTTTGAGTTTGCGAAACAGGTGCTGGCAAGCTGTCTTCCCGCGGGCACAGCGCCAGGTGTTGAGCCGGCCCACGGTGATTGAGCCACCCGCCTTCAAGATTTCGTGACCTGTCGATCGCAAAGGCATTATCTGCGGATGAAGACCTCGCCGGACTCAACGACTCCAACAGGGAGCGCGATTACCAATAGGAGCGCGAATCGCAGAATCATGGTCCACCAGTTTCCATAGTCACCATAAACGTATCCCGCATGGGTACCCCAGCCAACGCTGCACCGGTTCCATAGATGTACGTCTGATCCTCGTTGTACCCAGTCTTGAGAATGCGGTCCTCATCCAGGAGGAACTTCGTCGTCTGCTGGCTCAATTCAGGCTCCCCCTCTCCAAACGCGCGTATCTCGCAACTGATCATATTGGGGCATTGCAGGTCGATGCCCGCTGTTGCATGACTGGCCGTTTCACGCTACCGTGACCGGCGGACGTACCGAGGATGGCATGAAAACAGGAGTGGACACGACGTGGTCTCAGACAGGGATGTGCGGATCGGTATAGGCGGGATCGCAATCGAGAGCAGTACGTTCTCGCCGCTGCTGAGCACACAGGAGAACTTCTTGATCCTCCGCGGGGACGAGATTGCGACGAGCTACCCGTATTTCGAGAGCGGGACCTTCGAGGGCCGCGATGACGTGACCTGGCTAGGAACGCTCAAGGCGCGTTCCATCCCGGGCGGGCCGGTCGATGCGGCATCGTACGACGCGATGAAGGGGGAGCTGCTGGAGCGGCTGGAGCAGGTCCTGCCACTCGATGGATTCTTCTTCGACATCCATGGCGCAATGAGTGTGGTGGGGATGGATGATGCAGAGGGAGACCTCATTACGGCTATCCGCGACGTGGTGGGTCCCGGATGCATCATCTCCGCCGGGATGGATCTGCATGGCAACGTGAGCGAGGTTCTCGTCGGCGTGGTCGATATCTTCACCGCCTATCGACAAGCGCCGCATGTCGACGCGATGGAGACGAAGGCGCGGGCTGTTCGTCATCTCCTGATGCTCCTGGATGAGGGCATCCGGCCGCTTCGCGCATGGGTGCGGATTCCTGTTGTGCTGCCGGGTGAACGGACAAGCACCTTCTGGGAACCGGGCAAGACCGTCTACGGCAAACTGACGGAATCGGACGCGGTCGATGGTGTGCTTGATGCCTCGCTGTGGGTCGGATATGTATGGGCTGACCAACCGCGAGCGAGCGCGACGACGGTGGTGACGGGAACAGACACCGATTCGATTGTGTCGGAGGCGGAGAAGATTGCCCGTCGTTACTGGGACGCCCGCCAAGCATTCGACTTCGGTGTGCCGGTGGGAGATGCGGATTGGACGATCGATCAGGCGCTGTCATTGAAGCAAAAGTCGGTCATTATCAGCGACTCGGGCGACAACCCGACCGCGGGTGGGGCGGGGGACATCCCGCTCATGGTGGAACGCCTGCTGGCGCGACCGGAACTTGCATCTGGGGAGCGAACAGCGCTCGTCGCAGCGGTGCCTAATGCGGAGGCGGTCGCCACAGCGATGGGAGCGGGCGAGGGCGCCGAGGTGACTGTCACGATCGGGGGCGTCTACGACCCGGTAAACGGCTATTCGTTGGAGCTCAGTGGAACGGTCTACAGTGTCTACGAGAACGATCCGGTTGGAGGCGATATCGTCGTCATCAAGTCGGGCGGTGTCCATGTTATCGTGCCTTCGCTCCGCAAGCCCTATCATCACATCCGGGAGTTCGAGAACCTGCGGCTGAACCCGAAGGACCACGACATCACGGTGGTGAAGATCGGCTATCTTGAGCCCGAGCTGAAGGATGCCGCCTCGTCAGCATTCCTGGCACTGACGCCCGGGGCGGTGAATCAGGATATCCCGGCTCTGCCGTTCGAGCGGCTGCAGCGACCAATCTTTCCACTTGATCCCGAGATGAGCGAACCGGACCTGACGCCGCGTATCTTCGGCCCGATCGGCTGATCAGGAACGTTTTGGAAAGTACTCGTCCCAAACATCCGCCGGGATCATTCGGCGCACGCGGACCAGAATGATCGGCACGAGGATCACCTCATCCAAGTGTCCGATGATCGGCAGAAAATCAGGAATCGGGTCGATCGGGCTTGCGATGTAGATGGCGAGCCCGATCAGCAACCAACGAGCTTTCCTCGGCACGCGTTCATCTGCAGCGAGGCGGCGGAGCCGACCTGGCAGCCTGGCCAGATCCAGTCCGATGGCGCGAAGTTCCGCCGCGGCAGAAGCGGCCGTGAGTCCGGAGCGCCATATCCAGGTCGCTATGGCCGCGCTGCCGAGGACAATAACGATGCCGATCACGATCAGGAACCATTGCCACGTCGGCACCTAGAGCGATCCTCGCACCACGCCCTGGAGCAACTGACCCGACTCCGCCATGACGAAGCGGAGGCTGTCGAGATAGTCCAGCACTTCGAGAAGCTCATCGCCATTGAACGTTGCGACGGCGTCGGCCAACTCACCGCATTCGTGGAGAGCATTGACGAGATTCTCTCGCGCCTTGGCGCCGCGGTCATGCATCTGTCGAGAAACAGGATCGGTCATATTGGGTCCTTGGTCGATATACGAACCGTTGCCTTGGCTGGAAACCTTACCAAAACGTCCTCCGGAAGGGTCTCGCTTCCATGAAAGAGCGATCCGGTCCCGATTACGTAGGTTCTCCGCAATTCGTGGGCGGGCAAATACGTACTTTTACGGATGCCCTCAGGAGGGGAGCCCGACATACTAGGGGTGACCCTTCCGGACGACGGGGAGGCCTCCCGGCACCGAACACGGACCCAGCCACCGTGGTGCCAGCGGATCCTCTCCCGAGTCGCTGGACGTGACATCACCATGATCCTGTGTGGTGCTGGATCCTGATGCGCGCGGTCTATGTCCTGTCGAGGAGAGGCTCCGTTGCCGGAGTCCGACAGGGACGACAATCTATTCCCCCTTCCTCCACCCACAGGAAGACGCCGGACGTCCCCTTCGTCCGGCGTTTTCGCACCTCGGGATTAAACCCCAAACGGTGAACGAGAACCGTCAGGACGGCTGTCGTCTGAGAAGCAGCGGCACCGGAATCCGGAGGGGCCAGCCCCCAACCATGGGTCTGGAACACTTTTGGAACACCTGACGTCTACGATGGTAGGGGACGACATGGCATGCAGGTGGTGCCGGCGCCGGCGAGCCTGTGCGTGTTCGTGTCGTCCCTCTATTTTTATGGCCACGTTTCGCCATTACAGGGGGAGAAACCTATGCGCCGTCTCTTTTTCGGATTGCTTGCCGCCTTGCTGCTGATGCCCGTGAGCATCCTGTCTGTCCTTGCTGCTCAGGATGCGACTCCAGCCAGCGGGCTCGCTGATGCAGACATGCCCCAGCTCGATGTCACGTTGACCGCAACTGGCTATGAGGGCATCCCGGACCAGGTCGAGGCCGGTCGGTACCTCGTCTCTCTGACGATCGAGGAAGGCGCCAGCGAGTTTGGCGGTGGCGTCTCCTTCGTGCAGCCACCGGCGGATATGACTGCCGAGGATTTCCTCACGGCCTACATGACGCCCCCTGACGAGAGCGGTGTGGGCGAGGCCGCTGCCACGCCGATCGAAGGTGGCGTCGCCACCCCCGCCGAGGGTGAGGGGGAGATGGGTGGCTTGCCGTCCTTCCTCTTTGAGGCCACGTATGCCGGCGGCACGTATTCCTTTGCCGGTGGTGTGACGGAGGTCGTGCTGGACCTGACGCCGGGCGAGTGGATCGCCTGGACGGACGACTTCGAAGCCCCGCAGGAGCCTGTCTTCTTCGAGGTGACCGGCGAGATGCCGGCGGAGCTGACCGAGCCGGAGTCCAGCGCCACCATCACGATGGGTGA
>DASYWM010000152.1:0-2352 GCA_035936075.1 Thermomicrobiales bacterium | reverse complement strand
AACCAACTGGGCGAATATGCCCAGCGTGCCCTGCGCGTGCGCCTGGTGCCGGATCTCGTCTATATGGCACTGGCCTATGCGATTGCCTGGATCCGCTTCCGTTGAGGGCGAACGCTCCTGATGCCTCTGTTGCGCCTCCCGGCAAGGGGATCGCCCTTGCTGCGATCGTGCTCATGCTGGGGAATGTGCTCAGCCGGGTGCTTGGGCTCGTGCGGGAGCAGCTCGCCGCGGGACTCTTCGGCACCGGTGATGCAATCGCTGCTTTCACCATCGCCGACAACATCCAGACGCTCCTTTTCGATCTCCTGGCAAGTGGCGCGCTGCAAGCGGCGTTGATTCCGGTTCTCGCCCAGTGGGCAGCACCTGAATCCCGTTCCCGGGAGGAGCTGCGTCGAATCGGCGGGACCCTGGTGACAGGGGTATTCGTCGTTGTTGGCGTGCTGGTCGTGGTCGGCATATTCTTTGCCTCACGGGTCGTCGATGGTCTCGTCTGGTTTTCCGGTGACACGGAGGCCCGCGGTCCGGAGACAGTGGAGCTCACGATCCGACTTGTCCGGATTGTACTTCCGGCAGCCTTGCTGCTCAGCATCGCCACTGTGCTGCAGGCGATCCTCTATTCAATAGAGAAGGTCACTGCACCGGCACTCTCCACCGCTGTCCGGAACGCGATGATCGTGATTTTTACCGCGCTCTTCGGATCAGCCTGGGGCGTGGAGGCTATGGCATGGGGCACACTGGTCGGAGCTCTGGCGATTGTGCTCATCCAGATCCCGCCGCTCGTCAGGAACGGTGTCTTGCCACGGCCTGCGTTTGATATCCATCATCCCGCCTTGCGACAGATGGGTCTGTTGTACATCCCGGTCTTTCTCGGGCTGCTCGTCAACTCTCTCGCTGTCGTGGTGGATCGGGGGCTCGCCTGGGGAGCGGGGGAGTATGCCATCGGAGCAATGCGCTATGCCACGACGCTGGTGCAGCTGACGCTTGGCATCATTGCGGCGGCGATCTCCCTCGCGGCCCTGCCAACGCTTTCGCGCCATTTCCAGACGGGCGATACCGTTGCGTACCGGACGACGCTGGGACGGGCTCTTGTCATGGTGACGGTGCTGATCTTTCCGGCGACGTTCGGGCTCGCAGCACTCGCCTCGCCGATCGCGGAGTTGCTCTTCGGCTACGGTGCAACGGGAGACGAGGGGTTGCGACATATCTCGTTGGCCTTGCTTGGATACTTGCCAGGAACCCTCGCGGCGGCATACGATCAGGTCCTGATTTTTGCCTTTTATGCAAGGCAGAACACGCGGCTCCCGGTTGTCATCGGCGTGATGGCGGTGCTCGTTTACTTCGCGGTTGCGTTCTCACTCGTCGACGCCTTCGGGATGATGGGGTTGGTGATTGCGAACTCGGCGCAGTTCATTGCCCATACGCTCGTGATCTGGCATTTCGGCCGGAAGCGGTTCGGGTGGCTGGCGTCACCCCGACTGAGTTTCCTCATTCCACGGTGCGCCCTGGCTGCCGGTGTCGCCGCGGGGGCGGGATGGGCGCTTTGGATGGGACTGGTACATCTCGTACCGGAGACGACCGGCATGGCTGATGTCGGGGTTCGAATGGCCCTGGTAGGCGGGCCCATCCTGCTGGTTGCGGCCATCTATCTTCCCTGGGTTGCACGGCTCTGCCCGCGGGAGGTGGCGATGATCCGCACGGCGATTGCTCAACGGTTGCCCGGAGGTCGGTGATCGGGCCTGACACCTGTCGCCAGAGCCCCAAGGCAATCTTGAACGGAAATCATCGTCGCCATGCCTAGCGTTTTTGGCCGACGCGGGCTTCGCCGATCCGGTAGGTCTCATTCCAGACCACCCGGATGGGCACATCATGCTCGCGGGCGAGGGCGACACAATCATCGTATTCCGGTGAGATATCAATGATTCGGCCATTCCAGATCCGGCTCTTGATGCGGACATCTCCCCAGCGTGTAGAGATAGTTTCAATCTCCCGTGCGGCCTTGGTCCGCTCGATTTGGATTACGCGGACTCCCAGTGTGGTGGTGTTCTCGATCAGCACGGACTCCAGCTCCTGCCGACGCCCGGTCGGTGCCAGAACACTGATCTGTGTCGCCGGTCGACCCTTCTTCATTGAAATTGCTGTGGTCCAGACGTCGAGTGCGCCGTGCTGGAACAGGCGCTCCATGACAAGCTCGACAAACTGCGGGTTCATGTCGTCGATGTTGGTCTCGAGCAGGATCTCACCATTTTCCGCATCCTCATTGGCCTCAATCTCGCCAATCCAGATCCGAAGTGCGTTCGGCCAGGGGAGCTCTTTCTGGCCGAAGCCATAGCCAATCGCGCGTGGTGAAAAGGA
>DASYWM010000151.1:0-9388 GCA_035936075.1 Thermomicrobiales bacterium | reverse complement strand
CCGCGACTGATTCGCGGCTGCCCAGGTGCTCATGCAGGTAGAGCGCGCTCCAGTCGGCCATCGCCCCCTCGCCCAGCGCGGAGCAGAACGCAATGATCCCAAGGGGCCAGAGGATACGTGGCGGGATGACGAAACCACCGCTCTCGGGCTTGGTGCCCTCGCGCGTCCGGTCCTGGATAAGTCCTGTCGCGGCCCACGCCATGATGCCAAAGCCGAGCACGGAGAGTGTCGTGAAGTGCCATTCCAGTCTGGTATCAAGCCATGCGGCAAGAGCGCCGGTCCCTGCCCCTATGAGCCCACCGAGACTGTAGAAGCCGTGGAGCGAGCCCATGATCTTCTTGCCGGTGGCCAGCTCGATCTCCACCCCTTGGGCATTCATGGCGACATCCACACCACCATTGGCAAGTCCGTAGAGGGTGAGCGATAGCGCGAGCCACCAGACATTGGGCGAGAAGGTCAGCATCGGCACGGTGACGCAGAAGAAGAGGCCGAAGAAGGTGGTGACCGGTGCGCTGCCGCGAGTGCTGGTGGAGCGCCCGGAGATGGGGAAGGCGATGATGGCTCCCACCGCGAAGAGCAGCAGCACGGTACCGAGCGTATCCATGCCGATCTCCAGCTTCCGGACAACCGCGGGGATGCGCGTGACCCAATTCGCCCCGAGGAAGCCATTGATCCCGAAGAAGAGGGAGACGCCAAGGCGAGGCTACGGTCTGATGCGAAGTGGCGGTCTCACGCGGTGAGCCGCCTGTCCGTAGTCCGGCACCCCATGCCCGACTTGACCCTCAGGGATGCGGGTACAGAAAGCTCTCGGCTCTGGATTGCATCTGTGACACTCGCGGTATGCCGCAAACCTACGTCCTCCCATGCGAAGCAGGTTATGGGGCCGTCACAGTCCATCTCTTCACTCGGCCTGACGATGCATGCAGTTAGTCGAGACATCCCGCCCAATACGCTTCCGATGCTTGCCCTCACCGGAGTTGACCTGAGCGAGCCATGGCCCCAATCAGGTTGAGAATCAGACGGGCGGCAAGCATGCTGGTGAGGCCGCGCGTATCGAGATGCGGTGCAATCTCCACCATGTCCATGCCCACGACTCGTCCCTGCTTGGCAACAGCCCAGAGCAGGCCCGTTGCCTGCCAGTAATCAAGCCCGCCGAATGCGGGGGAGTTCACGCCCGGCGCAATCGATGGATCCATGCCGTCCATATCCAAGGTGATGTAGAAGCGATCGGAGGGTGGAATCCTCTTCACTGCGGCATCTACCCCCTGGTGGTTGATCTCCGCCGCGCTGATGATGATATTGCGGTGTTCCAGGGCATCCATGACATCTTGCTCGCGCGCGCTTCCAACACCACGGAGGCCGATTTGCACAATGCCGTTGACGTAATCCAGCTCTGAAGCGCGACGAATCGAACTGCTGAGCCCCTCTTTCACGCCGTTCACTTCATCCCGGTAATCCATATGCGCGTCGATCTGCACAAGACACATGGAGCCTGCATTGTCGTAGGCCCTCATCGCGGGGATGGGGATGGAGTGGTCGCCGCCCAGAATGATCGGGACCACGCCCTTCGAGCAGATTTTCCGGATCACGCTGGTGGTCGCGGCACTGTTCCCGAAGAGATCACCGGGTGTCATGGCAACATCGCCACAGTCGACGATCCGGATATCCCGACCGTTAAGAAGCGGGCCACCGAGATCGATATCGTGATGTGTGAGGTACTTCCCGAAACGGAGGGATTCCTCCCGGATCGCGGCTGGCGCCGTCGAGGAGGGCGCACGGGACGATTCCATGCTTGCGGGAACACCGTAGGGCACGCCGATGATCGCGATGTGGGCAGCAAGCGATTCAAGATCCTTGCACCGCGGCACATCAGCGAAGGTCGGGCGGCTTGGTGGTATCGGAATGATCTCGGCTGCCAACGGGTGCTCCTTGCATCGCGACGGCTGCATCAGCTGCCTATGATCCATGCGAAAGGCGCTGTTGTCACGGCGGAAGCAACACAAGCATATCCGGGCTGGTGATGGCTTCCGTCACGTTCAAGCGATGCTTGACGTTGAGCCAGGCGATGTTCGGCATATGGGATTCGCTGCCATCTCACTGAAGAGGTTCCCGAGCGTTGGATGAGCCGGCGGTCGCGAAGAGGGCCGACCAGCCTTGTGACTACACCGGGTGATCGAACCCGGGTTGCGGAGACGCATGCCACATAAGACAGACGTTGGCATGTCCCGTGCATTTCCCCGTACCAGCGAGCCTCCACCCCACCGTACCCGAATCCCTGCCATGCATGATGACACCGGGTGCGATGAGGCTCGCTCTCCCTTCTATACCCCGGGTAGGGCGATGTCGCGACCCGGCATTCTTTTCTCCTGGACACAAAGACGCGGGAGCGGCATGGACACCACTCCCGCGTTCAACCTCTCGTTGTCTCCGATCATCCCTTGACTGCACCGAGGGTGAATCCGGCGATGAACTTGTCGAGGAAGAGGTTGTAGACGATTGCCACCGGCAACGCGACAACGGCAGCCGCCGCCATCAATGATTGCCAGAAGTAGGCATCGCCACGGATCAACTCGGTGAAGACCCCGACGCTGATCGTCTTTTCAGCCGAGCTCTGCACAAACGCCAGCGCGTAGACGAACTCGTGCAGCGTGAGCGTGAACGAGAAGATGACAACGGTCAGGATGCCGGGAACGAGTACCGGCAGGACGGTCTTCCGGATCGCCTGAAGGCGAGTGTACCCGTCGATCATCGCTTGCTCTTCGATCTCCCAGGGGAAGTTGCGCATGAACCCCATCAGGAGCCAGGTGCAGAACGGAATGGTGAATGTCGGGTAGACGAGCACCATCGAGAACTTCGAATTCTGGAGCCCGACATCGGCGACGATGCCGGTAAGCGGGATGAAGAGCAGTGTCGGCGGCACCAGGTACACGAGAAAGATCATGATGCCGAGACTCTCACCCCAGCGGCTGGAGAGACGCACAAGGCTGTAGGCCGCCGGCACGACGATGATCACGGTGATGATAACCACCAGTGTCGCGATCAGCAGCGTGTTCCCGACGAATGTGGGGAAGTTGGTCTGGTTCCAGAGTACGTCCAGGTTCGAGAGTGTTGGCGGATCGTTGTAGACAAACGGGTTGTTTTGCGGTTTGTAAAGGTCGGTGTTGGTCTTGAAGACGGTCAGGACCATCCAGGCGAATGGCAGCGCCCCGAACAGGGCGAAGAAGATCGCCAGCGAGTAGAGCATTCCCCGGCCGGCAAGGTGCTTCAGGCGCGATGGCCCCCCGGCCTCTTCCTCAACGACCGGTGTTCTGGCGTTGGGTGCACTCATGTCAGCCCTGTCCTCCCCGGCGGGCCAGCCGCAGCATGGCGATAGCGATGGCGATCAGCACCGGCAACATGAAGAGCGCCACGGCGGCTCCCTGGGCCAGGTCGCCTCCCTGGATGCCCTTGAAATAGGCCCAGCTCGAGAGTACCTGGGTATCATTCACTGGGCCACCCCGCGTCAGCACGAGGGAGACGGTGAGATCGGTAAAGGTAAAGACCATGCTGAAGAGCATGGCAATTGCCAGGATTGGCAGCAGCAGTGGTAGCCGGATGTAGAAGAGTTGACGCCAGAAACCGGCGCCGTCGATATCGGCGGCGTCGCTGATGTCCTTTGGGATTGCGGTGAGGCCTGCCAGCAGAATTACAGTCGCAAGCGGCAGTGTTCGCCAGACATGGATGAGCAATACGGCTCCCTGGGCGAGCGCCGTCTTCCCGAGCCAGTACATATTCCTGGCCGGACCGAACGTCGAATCAGGTCCAAGCAAACCAACCTCGCGCATCACCCAGTCGATTGGGCTGTATACCGAGTCAAACAACCAGAACCAGCCCAGGACGCTGAGGGCGATCGGTGTGGTCCACGGCAGCATGATGAGGAATCGGACCAGCCGCTTGCCGTGAAAGTCTGCCGAAAGCACCAGGGCGAGGATGTTGGCGAGGACAATCACGATTGCCTGCGATCCGAGTGTGAAGAAGATTGTGTTGCGAAGCGCCTTGAGGAAGACCCCATCGTCAAGCACCGCCCGGAAATTGCGCAGCCCAACGAAGTCATCAAGGCTCTCAATCCGGGGATTGCCTGCGGATGCGGTACTGAAGGCATAGAGCACCGCCAGTACCAGCGGCAGGCCCACCAGCGCGAAGATGTAGAAGACCGCGGGGAGCAGCAGGAGTGGCCCGAGAACGCGCTCGTTCTCAAGCACATACCGCTCCCTCTTCTCTTTCTGTACGGGTGCGACGGTTGCTGTGCTCACGCTCATGATGCTACCCGGGTTCTGGCGGCTCTGGCCGTGACGACCTGGGGCGGGACGGCGGTAATCGCCTGTCCGGATTCCGCGTCGAACATGCGAATATCGCTGCGTTTCACCATAAACTGGCCGGATGCGCCGTCGCCATGGCTGATTGGGTGATTGGCTGCGAGCCGGGACACTGCTCGCGTGCCGGCGATCTCGCCATAGACAAGTTTCTCCGAGCCTAGGTACTCCTCCCGGATGTTGCCAAGTGTGAACTCGAGCCAAGTGGATGGGTCCGGATCCCCGGCGTCCTCCACCGGGACCAGGGCCTCCGGGCGAAAGCCAATGAGCGTGGTGTCATGGGCGATCAGGTTCATCGGTGGTGACCCGAGGAAGGTGGCGACAAAGGTGTTGGTCGGTTCCTCGTAGATCTCACGCGGGGTGCCGAGTTGTTGTACATGGCCATGGTTAATGACGGCAATACGATGCCCCATACCCATCGCCTCGACCTGGTCATGGGTCACATAGATCGTTGTCGTGCCAATCTCGCGCTGGAAGATCTGCAGCTCATCACGCGCGGAGGCGCGCCGCTGGGCATCTAGGTTGGAGAGGGGCTCATCGAGCAGGAAGGCGTTGGGCTCCCGGACGAGCGCGCGTGCAAGGGCGACACGTTGCCGCTGGCCGCCGGAGAGCTGTCCCGGCTTGCGATCGAGCAGGTGGTCGATTCCGAGAATGGTCGACGCCCACTCGATCTTGCGCTTCTGCTCGTCCTTGCTGATCTTGGCCGCCTTGAGCGGAAAGGCGATATTGCCCTTGACCGACATGTGCGGATAGAGGGCATAGCTCTGGAAGACCATGGCGATCTGGCGAGCCCGGGGTGGCAAGTGATTGACAACGCGCTCACTGATCAGGATCTGGCCGCCTGTCGGCTGTTCGAGACCTCCGAGCATTCGCAACAGGGTGGTCTTGCCACAGCCCGAGGGCCCGAGCAAAACCAGGAACTCCCCATCGGCGGTGCGAATATTGATGTCGTCAACCGCAACCACCCCTTCACCAAAGTGCTTGCTGAGGTTCCGTGTTTCAACAATGGCCATAGTTTGAACAATTCCTGTACATCTGTCGGAGGTATGGTGGCGAAACGGGGAGCACGGCCACCGAAGACTCGGGGCCGTGCTCCGGGGCACAAGGCTGGACACCTGGTGCGTCAGGTGACTATTCCTGTGCTACTGGCCTCCGCCCATCAGGCCCCGGCTTCGCCAGGTTTCAGCAATTTCGTTGAGCTGCGCTTCGGCCTCCGCAACCGATTCTTCAGCCGACATTTCGTCGCGGGCCGCCTTGGCCATCATATTCGAAAGTATAAAGGTCGTCTGCGCCTGTCCAGCCATGGCGTTGGCCGGTCCCGGCCAGCCAAGGTTCACGGTCCAGTCGGCTGCATCCTTCAGTACAAGCAGCTTGTCGACTGGCTCGGAGCCTGCCGGATCGCTGGCCAGGGCATCATCCAGGCCCGGCACGGTCTCGGAGAAGGTCGGGAAGTTGTAGAGCTTGCTGGCAAGTGCCGCGGCCTCATAGTTCGCTACAAGGTGAAGGATGAACTCCCTGGCGGTGTCCTGGTTTTGGGAGTACGTTGGAATGTAGTAGCCCATGGACGCGTGAGCGTGGGCGAGGGCTCGCTCTTCCCCAGCTGGACCTACCAGTGGCGTATTGAAGAAGATGTCCAGCGCCACCTCAGGCTGTGTTTCCTGCGCCGTGCGATAGGCCGAGATCGAATTGAGGATGTACGAGGCCTGGCCAGCCGCCAGCAACTGGTTGTTCGATGCCGCGTTCCAGGAGAAGACCTCCGGCGTCATGCAGTTCTGGAACAGCTCTTTCATGAAATTGACGGCCTCGACCGTCTCCGGCGAGTTGATGATGACGTTCTCGTTCTCGTCCTGGATCGCCCCACCAAAAGCCCAGATCAGTGTCTGGGCAGCCATCTGGGAGTCGATCTCCTGGGACATGCCGAGCCCCATCTGCACGCCCTGCTCGTTCCAGATCTTCGTGCCGCCATCGAGGAGTTCGTCAAGTGTCGTCGGCCCGTTGGGTAGGTCCACCGTCTCCCACAGGGTCTTGCGGTAATTTGCCGGGTCAGGCGCGTAACCATGAACGAACGCGTAGTACTTGTCGGTCGTAGGGTTGTAGGAGTTGAGCCGGCTGTTCTCCACGGGCTCACCGAAGCGAGAGGTGGCCTCGTCCCACAGATCGCTGAGGTCGATGACCGACTCCTCGAACTGGGCGAGAGGGGCAATGTGCTCGATCAGGTCGTGGCCCTGCTCGGCCGCCACTTCCGCAGCGAACGCTGCCGGGATATCGGCGGTGTTGACCTGGTCCAGCGTCACGGTAACGCCATTTGCCGTGCCCCATTCATTGACAAACCCTTGAAACCACGCGTCGTACGACGGTACGAAATGTTGCCATTGCAGGATCTTGAGCTCGGTTCCGGAAATGTCCACGGAGGGTGTGGCCTGATAGAGGGTCGCTGAACCATTCGGGAATCGGCCGCCTGCCGACGCGAACGCGTCCATACGGCTGGCCAGCGCCGCCGCAACGCCCATCGCAGAGCCTCGCTTCAACACGCTGCGCCTGGACATCGAGGATGATGGTGTAGAGGCTTGACGGGCACGGAAATCGCTCATGTGGATCTCGCTCCTGGCTGGGTCCCAATGGACCTGAATTGTAGATAAACAGACGTTCCGAGAGTGTTCCTTAGAATGGACGGCTTGTCAAGCGACACAAGCGAAGGAGTGAGGAGCCGGGCTGCTACCACTACGGGCAATCGCATGGTGGTATAGAATAAGGAAACCGTCAGGCGCAACGAAGCGGCAGACCCATCTCCACACCAGGGAAGGAAGCACCTTGTCCAGGACATCCGGGCTGGATTCCATACGGACTGGTCAAACAGTGCCCGCTGATGACACGTGGGATCGGGCAACATGGTCGCTGCCTGCCCCTCTCACTCCGCTTGTCGGGCGCATGCGGGAACTCGCGGCCGCTACCGATCAACTCCAGCGGCCAGGAACCCGGTTACTCACCCTGACTGGCCCTGGAGGTGTGGGCAAGACCCGTCTTGCGCTTGAAATCGCGAACCGGATGCGGCATTCACTGCCGGATGGTGCGGTTTTCATTGACCTCACGTCGGCCACGAACCCATCAATGGTCCCGATCGTCATCGCGTATGGCTTACAAATGAGCGTACGCGACATGGACGCGCTCCCCGGGCGCCTGGTGCGCGAGCTGGGCGACCGTGAGATGCTGCTGGTCCTGGACAATTTCGAGCATGTCGTCCGCGCCGGGCCTGATATTGCCGAACTCCTTGCTCTCTGTCCCCTCCTGAAAGTCCTCGTCACAAGCAGGATGCCGTTGCACGTTCGCGGGGAGCAGGAAATCCCGGTTCCGCCGCTGGAGGTCCCTTCCGATCGCCAGGCAACCGATCTCAAGAGCCTGGGAGAGATCGATGCGGTGCGTCTCTTCGTCCAGCGCGCGCAGGCCGTGCAACCGGGGTTCCGGCTGACGGAGCAGAATGCGGCGGATGTGGCAGAAATCTGTTGCCGCGTGGACGGGCTCCCACTTGCTATCGAGCTCGCGGCCGTCCGTACCAAACTCTTTCCGGTCAAGGCACTGCGAGAGCGGCTGTCGGACCGGATGGCGCTCCTCACCGGAGGTGCGCGGGATTTGCCGGAGCGGTTGCAGACAATCCGGCACGCAATCCAATGGAGCTTCGATCTCCTGAGTACGCATGAGCAGGAGCTGTTTCGAGGGCTCTCCATATTCATGGGAACGTTCTCGATCGAGGCGGCGAAACGCGTGGCTGCATGGGAGGGTACGGCAGAGGCGAACCTGGATGAAGATTTGATCGACGGCCTCCAGTCACTTCTGGACAAGAGTTTCCTTATCCAGGAGACATCGGTGGAAGGGGATGCCCGGTTCCGGATGCTGGAGATCATCCGCGAGTTCGGCTTCGAGCAAGCGCGACTGGCGGGCGAGGATGCTCACTTCAAGCGGCGATTCCTGGATTATTACACCGAGATGGTGGCGCCGATGGAGGAGGAGCTGATCGGCCCAAATCAGGAGCTTTGGCTGCAGCGTCTGGATGAGGAGTTTCCCAACATCGAGTTTGCACTGCAATGTGGGCTCGATCTGGACGTCGAGGCGCACAACCAGGGCCTCATCCTCGCGACATCGATGTGGAGATACTGGACGAGCCGGGGCCGCTTTGCATCCGGAACCAGGTGGCTGCGCCAGATGCTGGATCAACCGTCGACCGTAGGGCCGTCGGTACGTGCCCGGGCGTTGAACAACCTCGGCAACCTTGTATTCGAATTGGGCCAGCATGTCGCCGCCACCGAATACTACGAGGAGAGCAGGCAGATCTATGAGGCTGCCGGGGATGTGAACGGTGTCGCTGACGCGCTCAATAATTTGGGAATGATCTTCGTGCACAATGGAGATCTCGAGGCCGCCCTAAACGCGATGCGCCAGTCAATGGAAATCCGGAAAGTGACGGGAGACTCACTGGCGCTTCCGACAACGTTGAGCAATCTGGGCGATATGGCGATCTTCCAGGGTGATTTTGATCAGGCCGAGCGCTACCATCGGGAGGCTTACGACCTCCGCTGCGAGATCGGGAACAAGCGGGGTATCGCACTCTCTTGTTACAACCTCGGCACCCTCGCGATCCTGCGCAGGGATTGGGATGCCGCCAGGAACTGGCATGAGAGAGGGCTGAAGTCGGCGAATGAGATCGATGACGCGTACAGCCAGGCATGCTTGAACCTGGGCAGGGGAGTGGTGGCAAACCACAGAGGTGACGTCGCGATGGCGGTTGCCTCCCTGACCGCAGCGTTGCGATCCTTCCGGGACATGGAAACCCGGCGGATGCTGATTGAAGCGCTGGACGTAATTGGGCTCGTTGCGGCAAGGCACGGTCACGATACTGAGTCGGCTCGTTTGCTCGGCGCATCGACGGAGCTTCGACGCCAATATCCTCTCGGTGCGCTTGCTCGTCGGGCCCAGTGGGTACACGACATCGTTGCTGGTCTGCGTCAGCGGATTGGTGATGAGGCCTGGGCTGCCCAGACTGG
>DASYWM010000150.1:0-7499 GCA_035936075.1 Thermomicrobiales bacterium | reverse complement strand
AAGCCGCCGATCAGGAGCAGCGCTGTCACGACGTTCACGACGTTCGCCATCTGTGGCACGGTCACGTCCCAGAAGCGCCGCCAGGCATTGGCGCCGTCCAACGTCGCCGCCTCAATCAGGTCACGGCTGACATTCTGCAATCCGGCAAGGAAGACCACGAAGACAAAGCCAGTCTCGGCCCACATCGCGGCGAGCAGGACAGCGTAGAGGGCCCAGTCCGGATCGCCGAGCCAACCCCGGCTCCAGCTTTCAAGCCCAACCCGCTCAAGGGCCACATTGAAAATGCCGAACAACGGATTGTACATCCATCCCCAGACGATGCCGATCACGACCGGGGAGAGGACCTGCGGCATGAAGTACGCCGTACGGAAGAGGGTAAACCCTTTGGGCCGACTGGCAAGCAGGACGGCCAGCAGGAATCCCAGGGCCAATGGACCTAGCGTGCCGATCACAACCCAGATCACGTTGTTCCGGAGCGATTTCCAGAGCAGGTTATCGGTCAGGAGATTGCGATAGTTCTCCAGCCCAATGAAGTTCTTGACCGGCTCGGCTCCGTTCCAGTCGGTGAAACTGAGATAGATCGACTGAAAGAAGGGATAGATCATGAAGATCGCGTAGAGCACAAACCCTGGCAACAGGAAGAGAATGCCAGCCCTGTACTCAGTCCAACTCCGTCGCAGCCGATGGCTACGAGTGTCCGAAGGCGCTGCCTCCATCACGGCCATCGCGATGTCTCCCTCCCCTGAGCCAGACGAGGGCAGGGCATCAGCCCCACCCTCGTCTGCGCGTCATCCCGTTCAAGCCACCCTGCGCCCTGTTATGACGCCGGTGATGCCTCCGGGGTGCCCTGTCCCTGCCAGCTTTCCTCCCACGCCGCCTGGATCCGGGTGGCAAGCTCCTCTGCCGTCATGTCACCGGCAAGCACGGCCTGGATACCGCTTTGAAGGGTTTCGTTGAATCGCGGGGGTGCCAGCACGTCGATGTTGTAACCCAACTCGATCTCGCCCGCCGCCGCGCGCTGAAGCTCGGTCAGGATCGCGTCCTGGAGCGGTGTCAGCTCCAGCGTGTCCTTATCCACGGCCATCGGCACGAAGAACCCGGCTTCGTCCACCCACTGCGCAGCGACCGTCGGCGAGAAGAGGTAGTCCAGGAAGAGAGCGGCTTCGTCCTTGTGCTCGCTGGTCTCCGTGATGTAGTACGCAGAGCCCACACCCGAGACCCAGAAGGATCCCGCGCCCTCTTCAAGCGCCGGGAACGGCATGTATCCCAGCTCCATGTCGGGCATGGTCTCCGAGTTGAGACCGCTTGCCATCCAGCTGCCGGTCGGCCACATCAATGCCTCGCCCGACTGGAACAGCGCATTGGCGTCATCGTTCGTCAGTGCGTTGACATCTGAGCTGAAGCAGCCGGCATCGCGCATCTCCACGAAATAGGAGTTGATCGCCTCGACAACCTCGGGCGAATCCCATTCGCCCTGATTGTTCAGCAGCTTCTCCTGCACCCAATCGGGGCCTAGCATGTTGTTCACGATCATCGAGAACTGGTGGAAGCCCTGCCATCCCGGGTTATTCGTAAACGCGAGCGGGACATACCCAGCCTCGCTGGCACCCTGGCAGAAGGTCAGGAGTTCCTCATACGTCTGCGGGACCGTGAGCCCCGCCTCCTCGATCAGCGTCTGGTTGTAGTACATGCCGATGAGATCGACCTGGAGCGGCAGGCCGTAGAGCTCGCCACCGAGCGTCGTCGCCTCAAGCGACTGCTCGGCAATCCGTTCGCCCCAGCCATACTGCTCGGCGTACTCATCGAGCGGCGTGAGCAAACCCGCCTGGGCGAGAACACCCGCGTATCCAGGGCCAGCATCGTAGAAGATGATGTCCGGACCGGTCCCCGACGCGATGGCCGTGTTGACGGTCTGCCGCATGTTATCCACGGAATAGACTTCACGGGTGATCTCGATATTCGGGTTTGCTTCCATAAACGCGCCATAGATCTGGTCTGCGGCTGCGTTTTCGACTTCTCCCGTATGCGTATCCCATACCGTCAGCTCGACAGTTTCCTGAGCAGCTGCTGGCTGCAGGCCAATGCTCGTCAGCACAAGCAGGAAACACGCTGCGATCGTCCAGAACCCTGTAAAACGTCGTTGCTTCACGGCACTTCTCCCGGTTCAATGAGAACGGAACAACGTATGTTTGTGAAAGCGGTACAAGCCTCATGCTCTCACACCCGAATGATTTTCGCAACAGATGCTTATCCCGTGCGACCCAGAGAAATATATGTCAAATCTAGGGAATTGCCACATCTTGGCGACAGGCTGGTAGCCTTCAGGATAGCGAAAATGAGACAGCGGCTGTCACGCTGTCCACATGAACAGGAGACCCCATGAAACTGACGATCAGGGAAGCAATGGTTCCCGGCGAGACGTTTGCGGACCAACTCGCCTGGCTGGAAACGATGGGGATCGATGGCATCGAGCTGCACGCTGGCTCTCTTGAGCTACCCCGTGAGGAGCTGCATGACGCCTTCGCGGGTTCCACCGTGCTGGCCTCCGCGATCGAGGGTATCCCCCGGCTACTCGATGCAGATCCCGCCGTGCGCGAGGATGCCTTTCGGCGAACGCGCGAGCGCCTGACACTTGCGGGCGAGCTGGGAGCCGTCGGCGTGCTTGTTGTGCCGCAATTCGGGCGCACCGCGGCCCTGCACGATCTCTCGCCATGGAAGACCGGCGCCGAGCTGGAACGCGAGCTGCTGCTGTGCCAGCTTGGGGAACTCGCGCCCACCGCGCGGGAGGCCGGTGTCCACCTCTTCCTGGAGCCGCTAAACCGCTACGAGGCCTACATCGTCAACCGCGTCGAGCAAGGCGCGGAGATCGCCCGTGAAGCGGGGGGAGCACCCGTCGCCACCATGGCGGATTTCTTCCATATGAACATTGAGGAGGCAGACATCGCGGCAAGCATCCACGAATCCGCGAATCACATCGTCTACGTCCACGTGGCCGATAGCAATCGTCTGCAACCGGGGCAGGGGCATCTCGATTTCCAGCCCGGTTTTGCCGCCCTGAAAGACATCGGCTACGACGGCTGGCTCGGCATCGAGTGTCGTGTCAGTGGCGACTACGATACATCGATGCGCACCACCGCCGCCCACATCCGGAAGGAGTGGGAGGAGGCGTAGGCGGGATTCTTGTGGGTAGGCGTATGACTCAGGCGAGACGCGTTGGTCGCATGGGCATACCCCTCACGCACAAGACCCCGTCATTCCGGGCGTAGTCGAGGAATCCTTGCTCTCGCGAATCAGGACGCCGGCCCGGAGCCAAGATCCCTCGACACGGTTCGGCCGCTAACCCCCTTGCAGGGCGCGACCTCACCGGCTCGGGATGATGGGAAGTTGGTCTTCACCCGTTGGCACTTCCCATGAAACGAGGGCGATCACGGAGATCGCCCGTACGAGGGGCCTGTCGCGGTTCAGGAAAACCGGATTCCGAGTTTGATCGATTCCGCGGGCCGCTCGTCGATCATCCGATAGGCGTCCACACTCTCCTCAAACGGCAGGATTGGCGTGATAATCCCTTCGGTCCGGATGCGCCCTTCAACCAGCCAGTCCAGCCCCAGCGCGACCACGCGCTCCAGGGTCCAGGCCGGCGCATCCCGCATTGGTAGGCTCTGCGATCGCACGGAGACCAGTTGCAGCCGGTTGATATGGAACTCCTCGCCGAGCAGCAGCCCCGCCGCCTCCCGACCATAAAAGGAGACGACGCAGACGGTCCCTCCGAACCTGGTTGCCCGGATCGCCTGTTGCAGCGCCGGAATGCTGCCCGACGTTTCTACTGCGACATCAACTCCGAGCTCGGTCAACTGCGTCGGAGCCTCGGAGTAGCCGCCGATGATGCGCGCCGATGTCGGGATCTCGGGCTCGGGAGCGTCCCCGCCGGTCAGCTTTCGGATCTCCAGGCCCGCATCACCGCCGTGCGCGGTCGGATCAAGCACGATGTCCGCGCCGAGCGCCAGGGCCAGGTTGCGCCGGTTCTCCAGGGGATCGAGCGCGATGACCTGGGCCGCCCCGGCCAGGCGGGCGAGCTGGATGGCGATAAGCCCAATGGCTCCCAGCCCGAAGACCGCCACGCGGTCCCCCAGCTTGATCCCGCCATCCCGCATCGCCAACGCCATGACGACCGGATCGAGACAGAGAGCTGCTTCTGCACTCAGGCCAGGCGGGAGGAGATCTGTCTGCATCTCATCGACTGTCTGTGTTTCACGAATCGGAAAATGGCCAAACACGCGGTCGCCGACGGTGAAACGGGAAACCTCCGCCCCGATGTCCGTCACCACACCAACCGCCATGTTTCCAAGCCGCATCGGGAAGCGGGCGAGTGCATCGTCTGCAGCTGATGGGACCACCGCCCCCCACAGCGAATCGTAGGGACGGCTGGCGACCGGATCATTCCGGTAGGCGACCAGCTCAGTCCCATGCTTCGGCGATGCAATCTCGGTGCGGACACGAACGTCGTGGGGACCAGGTGGCCGCTCCTCGTACTCCCGCAATTGCGGAGTACGCGGCGCAACGGCGACGAGTTCTCGGGGCATGGATACTCCTTGTCATTATCGAAACCGGAACTGGCAGACCCGCAAGGGACCAAACGTCATGGAGCAGTTGGCGGCTTGTCGACCTGTCGCGGCATTGCCGGCAGCGCTGATCCAGCACGTGCCCCAAAGGAGAGCATGACAGCCATGACCGTCAGCACGGCCGCGACAATCGCCAGCGAACCCGCCAGGATACTAATGAGGCTGGAACCATCCCACTGCTCGTAGGCAATAGCGAAATAGCCCCACGCGAAGACAAGGGGGTAGATCGCATCCTTCGCGGCAAAGGCGAACACCGCAGCCACGAGCACGCCAGCAATGAGAAAAACCACTGTCCAGCCGCGCAGCCCGAAGGGACCACCGTTCCAGCCACCATTGATCATCCACACCTCAAGGGCAGCGATGGTCGCGATCGAGATCCATCCCAGATAGAGGCTAAATGGCACACGGACAAGCAGGCGTTGCACCCGCGAGACGCTCGACAGGTTCCCGCGAGGTCCCGGCAACATCGCATAGATGACCGCGAGACTCCCGAGCAGCACAACGATCGCGACAAATGAGGCCGCGAACCGCTCCCAGTGCCAGAGGAAAATCCAGGCAATATTCGCGATGTTCGCGACCAGGAAAACGGGTCCGATGGCCCGGACCCGGGAGTTACGCCGGCCAGCGGGCAAGAAGCCGTAGATCACGAAGGCGAAGAGCGCTGCGTAGATCAACGGCCAGATCAGGAAGGCCCAACCGGCTGGCTGAAACGGAACCGGGTTCTCCCGGGAGATTTCACCGGTCGTCTGGTCGTTGAGCGGCAGCCAGTTCGCGAGCCAGTTGACGAAAACCACCGCAAGCAAACCAATGAGGCTGATCAGTGGCCAGGTCCACGGCCGGCTGCGTGCCGCTGTGGCCTGCGGCTGCCCCTCCAACCCCGGCGTATAGGCGGCTGGCGCCTCGACTGGCTCGGCCCGATCACGCTCATCTTGAGCCGGTCCGGGTTGTGGTGCATTGCGGCGTCGCGCGGTCGGGGTCACCCTGACCTGCCGGGGTTCGGCATCGACATCGGGCGAGAGTCGCTCGTCCGGCTGATCCAATTCCGGCGCATCGCCGACATCATCCGGGGTCACGCCAGAATCGGATGATGGGCGCCGCTCATCCGGATCGGTGGGTGGTGGACGGTCCTGCATGTACCCTGACCTGTTCGTGTATCGCTCGGCACAGGGAGTCGCGGCTACATCGCCACGGTCTCCTCACCCTCTAGCATACCCGCACGCCGGGATTCCGCCCTTGATCCCGTCTGGTCGCTGCCCGCGGATCGTTCCCGATACGCCTGAAGACGTTTCCACCCTGCACAGGCGGCCTGACTTGCCTACTGGTGCTCAGGCGGCAATACCCCCGGTGCTGTATAGGCTGGCGCGTGGCGCACCTGCGTAGCCTGCTCAAAGCTGTAGGCGAGCCGGATCAGCGTCGGTTCCGAATACGCTGTCCCGAAGAAGGAGAGGCCGATGGGCAAGCCGGCAGCATATCCGGCGGGAACGGTAACGATCGGATAACCGGCGATCGCGGATGGCGTGGAGCTCCCACCGACATGGTGCTCGCCATTAAGGAGATCGATCTTCGACGCTGGTGCGTTCGTCGGGGCCACGAGCGCATCCAGCCGATGCTCCTTCAACAGCGCATCGATGCCTTCAGTGCGCCCCAGGCGCTGCACCCCTGCCACCATCGACAGGTAGGCCGGATCATCGAGCGACCCCTTCTCCAACGCCATCTCGAAAAGATCCTGCCCGAACCATGGCATCTCGGTCTCGGCGTGCTCGCGGTTGAAGTCCACCACATCCGCGAGTCGCCGGATCGGGAACTCCGGGTCAACGTAGTCCCTCAGGTAGGCGCCGAGATCCGTCTTCAGGTCCCAGAGCATGACGCTGAGGATATCCCGGTTCTTGGTCATCTTCTGCTCGGAGGGAAAGGTGAGGGGATCGACCAAATCGGCCCCCGCCTCGCGCAGGGCATCGATCGCCTGCCCGAAGACCTCCTGGGTTGCCTCGCTCTGGGCGAGTGGCGAACGGAGTACCCCGATTCGCGCTCCACGAAGACCCTCCGGATCCAGCACGCTTGTGTAATCGACATGCGGCAGGCTCTCCGCGGCCCGGGCCGGGTATGAGGGCTCAGACTCAAGCCGGGGCCCATGCTGGGCGGGATCGTTCGGGTCATCCCCGACAATCGCGTTGAGCAGCATCGCTGCATCTGGGACATTCCGCGCCATGGGGCCGGCCGTGTCCTGGAAGTGCGAGATCGGGATGATTCCGGCCCGGCTCACCAGCCCGATCGTGGGCTTGATACCAACGATGCCGCAGCTTCCCGAGGGAGAGGAGATCGATCCGTTGGTTTCCGTGCCGATTGCGAGCGGCGTGTAGCTCGCCGCGACGGCCACCGCGGACCCAGAGCTGGAGCCGGATGCTGTGCGGTCGAGCTGGTAGGGATTGACGGTCAGGCCGCCGCGGGCACTCCAGCCACTGGAGGAGGAACTCGAGCGAATGTTGGCCCATTCGGAGAGGTTCGTCTTGCCGAGGATGACCGCGCCCGCCGCTCGCAGGCGCTCGGCGATGAAGGCTTCCTTCCGGGGAACGGCACCCTCCAGGGCAAGTGATCCGGCTGTCGTCTGCATCCGGTCTGTCGTGGCAATGTTGTCCTTCAGCAGCACGGGGATACCGTGGAGCGGCCCACGCGATCGGCCATCCTGGAGCTCGGCATCCAGCTCATCGGCGATCGTAAGGGCATCCGGGTTGATCTGGATCACCGCACCCAGCGCCGGACCAGTCCGATCCATCGCCTCTATACGATCCAGACACGCCTGCGCCAGCTCCCGCACCGTGAACGTGCCGCTGTCCAGCCCCGTTCGCAGCTCTCCGGCGGAAACCTCTTCGATCATGCTCT
>DASYWM010000149.1:0-7177 GCA_035936075.1 Thermomicrobiales bacterium | reverse complement strand
GATGGGGGACGACGCTGACACCACCGCCACGGTCGCGGGCGCACTGACAGGCGCGGCCTATGGCGTTGAGGCGATTCCGCAACGGTGGCGGAGCGTCTTGCATGGCCGGCTTGAGATCGAGGCCCTGGCTCGTCAGCTTCTGGCCTGGGATATGCAGGGCTAGATTCCCAACACTCCCTTTACCCAATCCCATGGTTGCGCCTGGGCGACGTGGAGTAGATACTCCTGTGCGAGTTTGGGGATGTAGAGAATGGCGAGCCAGATGATCGTATTCTTCCACGCGTTCAGTCTCAGACCCGGGAAGAAGCGGCTACGGATCAGATAGAAGAGGAACCAGTGCTCAAAGAGGTTCGGGAAGATAAAGAGCGTTGGGCGCCATTGGGTTAGCTCGAAGATCACCACGCCCGCCACGCGATAGAGGAAGAGAGCAATGGCGCTGATGCGCGGGATCCGTTCAATCCAGGAGAGTGCCACCCACGCCTCAAGCCCCAGGTAGTAGAGGTCCAGCACCTTGTCGATACTGTGGTAGTGATGACCCATCCCTCCCGCTCCGAAGAGCTCGACGATGACCACATCGAGCGCGTCCAGCAGCATGGCCAAGATGCCCCCGAGCAGGGGTTTGCGCAGAATCAGCAACGGGAGGACGACGCGAAGGGCCACCACGAACATCTGCCCGTCTGTCATGATGACACTCCCGTTCCAGGTTCCCGCAAGAAGTGCTTCAGGGTTCCAATCTGTCCTCTTGAAGCAAGGCAACGACCACTGATCGCGAAGAGAATGTCCTTCAGGATTGTTGCGTGATCAGCGTTACCTGCGCGCCGATAGTCCAGCTCATGTGGCGTCCCGCTATATCGTTCCCTGGAAATCACGATCCGCCCTGGCTAACCTGGTTGCTCCCATCGGGCTATGTGTCGGCCTCCATTTCCGCTATTTTCTCGCTGCCGAGGGCGGGTTCGGCGAGGCGGATGTAACGAGCGACCGAGGAACGGTTCCGGGGATCGTCGGCAAGTCCCAGCAGTGTCAGGAGTTGCTGCACATCGGCGCCGCCGCGTGCCGCTTCCACGGCGTAGGTATGCCGCAGGGTGTTGGGGGTCACGTCCTTGGTGATACCGGCGGCCCGGCGGACCCGATCCACCATCCCATTCACAGCCTGACGGCCGACCGGAAAGAGGATGTCTGACGGGTTCCTTTCCTCAAGGAAGGCGTCGAATAACTCGGAGAACTCCGAGTTGGCCGCCAGCTTGCGCTCCTTCGACTGCTTTGAAGCGTCTTCGTAGAAGATGTAGACGATAGGCTCACGGGGATCGGTGCGGTCGATATGATCCCGCCTCAGCGCAAGCAACTCGGAGCGGGTAAGCCCCAGACGCATCATCAGCCAGATCGCAGGAGCCGACCACGGCTCGTCCATACGGGCCGCCTCCATCAGCGTTTCCTGCTCGTCTTTGAAGAGTGGAACCGGCAGGCGAAGTTGAATGGAGTGGGGATAGTAGCCCTCTGTCGGGTCAAATTTCAGCACCTTTTCCTCTTCGATCAGATAACGGAAGAAGCGCCGGGCGGAGGTCAGGCGACGTTTTCGGGTGGTCTTGCTGGAGGCTTCGCCGAGATATTTTGCAATATCCCCGTTGGTGATCCTGTTCAATGGCTTTGGCCCAATCAGGTTTTCCAGCACCGTCAGATCGTAGCTGTAGGACTCGACTGTGTTCCTCGGGCGTCCTAATCGTTCCAGCACATGACGGTACCAGCTGCGGGCCAACGGAAGGCTGGAGCCCGCCGTCAGCTCCGAGAGGTTTGTCGGGACCGTTGAATCGTATGGGGACTCCGGCAGGTGGTCGAAGAGCGGAAGCTGATCCGGCCGCGCCTGATGAATCCTCTTCTCGGCTTCAACCATACCGGGGAGATCGCTTGGTGGACGTTCACGCTCCTCGGAGGTGACGCCATCCCGCCCCCGGAAGCGGGATCGGGGAGGGGTGGAATGGGAAGGAGAGCGCTTGTTGGTGGAGGGTGTATCGTCAGCCATGATCTCCTCCGGAAGCGACTGGTGCTGCTATGTGGTTTAGGGGGTTGGAATGTCGGTTCGCTGGCGAAGTTCGCGACTGGGAACGTTGTACCGATTGACGGCTGGATTATGCTAATATGGTGATATGACATTATAAAACCGTGAGCAGCTGGGATTCCATGCTCCGGCAATGATGCCCTAAATATACCGCAACCTGTTTTCAATCCCTCCGGGGCGGCACTGCGC
The DNA here is from genome assembly GCA_035936075.1 of Thermomicrobiales bacterium. Lineage (GTDB taxonomy): Bacteria > Chloroflexota > Chloroflexia > Thermomicrobiales > UBA6265 > UBA6265. The sequence continues at coordinate 4,935 of DASYWM010000149.1, read as the reverse complement.
CATCCCTATTGACGGAGTAATGCATGGGCGAGCTCGTAGTAGGGCGACCGGCGCTTCAGGTAAAGACGGCACTTTCAATTCCTCTGGACATGGTCTCCATCATGTCGTTGCTGTACCGTGCTGTTCCTGGCAGTGGGCTTGATCCGTGGCTCGTTTTGACGCGCAGGGCGTTGCCGCGTCAGTTGCAGGATGATCTGGATCTCCTCCATGGTTTTTCCGGGCGATTGCTCTATTACATGGAAGAGCCGGTGATGGCATTCGAGCCCTTGCGGGAGGATCGCCTTGAGGCGTCAATCGACGACCTGGTTGCATTCCTTGACGCACAGGAACCGGAGGCATTTCAGGAGTACGCCACCAAAGCGATCGATCGGGCGCATCGCGATCTGGGATCAGAGTTGGCGACACCTGTTGATAACGACGAGGTCGAGTGGCGCCGGTATGTCGAGCCGGTCCTGACCACAGCCGATGCAACTGAGGTCCTCGATCTGCTGCTGCAGCCGGAGTACTTGAAGGGACGGACCATTCGTCTGATCCAGACGCTTTGGGATTCCTTCTACTGCGATGAATATCGGGTAAGGGAAGACTCGCTGAGAGAGGCGGAGAGGGTTGCGCGGTCGGTTGCCAGCCGTGGCTTTGGACTTGCGTTCGCTGATCTCACTGGGAACCGGCTGCCAGCGACACTTGCAGCCGGCCTCAACACCGTTACTCATGTAACGTTTTGTCCGTCGGCTCATTTGGGGGAGTTCGTTAGTTACATCACGTATCCGCCCGATCTGGTGGTGTTCTTTTCGGCACAGCATGTGACCGGAACGGTCGTGGACCACGACCTCTCTGCGCTTGATGTCGACACCAGCCAGGAAGATCGCTACCTGGGGAGCGATGTCAATCCCCTCTCAGGTGAGGACCTGCTTGAGAGCATCCGGGCGATGGGGGACGCGAATCGGTTGCGCATCCTTGATTTGCTCGGGACTGGCGAGTTGTACGCGCAGGAGATCGTGGGGCGGCTCGGAATCGCTCAGTCGGCGGTGTCGCGACACCTCTCGCAGCTGGAGCGGGCAGGATTGGTCCGCGTAGAACCACGGCGGGGCATGAAGTATTACGCCATCAGCCGCGACCGGTTGCAGATGCTGGCGGAGTCCATTTTAGACAGGGCACGATAGTTGCGTAGGGTTATCTAGATTGTGAATCTCGTTACAAGACTGGTCCAGGGGCTTGTCAACGCAATATCGCGATGATATGATACTGACAGATCAGGAAGACACGATCTAGGAGCCGCGCAAGCGGACGCACATTGACAATGGAATATTGTCCCAATGGCTCGCCGCCATCGTGAGAGCGATGGATGACGCAGGGCCGAACCGGATCGCGATGTCCACCCAGTTCCAGGATCTATTAGAACCATCGCGGGCCGTAGATTCCTTAGCCGCCTCGGGCGACGTTAGCCGGTCGCCTGGCATATTAAACCTCTTCTTCCTTCTTTAGTGTGCTGATATCTGAAGGAAACGAATGATATCGGTACCACTTCATACATTTCCTCTCCGACGCCTGACCCTCGACCGCGATCAGGCTGGTATCCCTCGGCTGCGGTCGGCAGAAGTTGCCGCCCGGTGCACACGCACCGGGCGCAATTTTTTTTAACCGTCGTCGATTAGCCGACTACAGGTTTATCCGCCGAGTGGATTGTACAGCATCTTCACCGAAAAGTGGTGGGCAGCGATATCGCAGAAATGCGATATCGATGCCCACCATCAGACCTCCGGATCGTCGGCCCTGACCGTTACCCGATCACTTGTGTGTGGATGGTTTCGCCGTCATCCCTTGTCAGTGAAATCAAAAGAATCGGAATCTTTGGGTCCGGGTGCGTACGACGCTCCATCCCCGGATCAGCACGTCATGAGTTGCCGGTCAGGCCGAGCCTTCGCGTTGGAAGCTCGGTCACATTTGCCGGCAGAGGAGAGACGGCCTGGGGCCGATACTGGGTACGGATGCGTGCGTTAAGCGCGCTCGCGTCCCGCAGGCGTCCGGCCTTGTCGTAGGCATGGACGGCAGTCATCATTGCTGATCGGCTCAGTTGCCAGAAACCTGGAATCTCACAAAGAAAGATAGAGGGAGAGGCTGCGGCTGACGTAAAGTGGTGCTCGGCGATCTCGAGAGCCCCGTCGCGCGCAGCATAGAGCCCCTGCACCGCATGTTGACGCGCCCTGCGCTCTTCCTCGGGGAGCACGCTCGTTGGCCGGTCAAGGAGCTGGACATGGCGTCTCCACTGGAAGGTGCTGACCGTATGGGAGATCGTTTCTTCGCCTGCCGGGACGGTTCGTTGTGTCGGTTCCATAAAGACTCCCTGGCGATCAGCCAGCGGGATTGTCGAGGAAAAGCACCTCAGCTGCCCTGTGGGTAGCTGGCCAAATCCGAAAAATTGAGAGATGGCGCGTAACCCCCGTGCAACTATGGAGTTCCCCACTGGTCCTGCATCCATCATCGCAAGTTGAGTCATGATCATGACGGCCTTCTTTCGCACTGATCGTCCGGGTGGAGTGCGGGAATGAATGGCATTCTCCAGACCGCACCGCCGCTACGCTCGCCCTCCGGGCTCCGCGAGGAGGCCGGATGACAGCATGCTTCTATAGGGAAAATGTCCATATGGTTGCGGGGCCATTGAACGGCACGGGCTCTACGCGCTGTGACGGCTAGTCACAGAATCGGATAAAGTGATCCTACCACGAGAGCCGTACGTACACAAGGGATCAGGGCCTTATTTTGCTGACAGCTGGGCAAAATTCCTGGTGCTTCGGGGTGTAAGCACCGTCCACATTCCTGTAGACCTTTACCGACCCCAACTGGCGGTACACTACTCTCGATCCACCGAGCTGAAAGACGACATATCGTATGCACGAAGAACGACATGATGAATTCGTTGAGGAGCTTCCCGCGCCAGCGGTGCTCGACAGCATGGAGGAAATGATTCGGATCAGTAGACGGATGGTCTCGTTCACTGGTGCCGGCATCAGCACCGAATCGGGCATACCTGACTATCGTGGTCCCAACGGTGTCTGGCAGACGGGGAAAATTCCGCACATCGACACGGTGCGGACCGACGAGGAGGCGCGCAAGGAGTCCTGGCAGAGGCGTCTGGAGACCTATCCGACGATGCTGGCCCGGGTGCCCAATGCGGGCCATGATGCACTGGCACGGTTCGAGAAGGCCGGCAAGTTGTTGGCCGTGATCACCCAAAATATCGACGGGTTGCATCAAAAAGCTGGAAATCTGCCGGAGCGCGTGATCGAGCTGCACGGGTCCAGCCATCGCTTGCACTGCCTGAACTGTGGCGCGACATATGACGGAGTCACAATCCAGGCTCGGCTTGAAGCCGGTGAACCCGATCCACGGTGCGATGTCTGTGGTGGACCCCTGCGTACCTCCACGATCCTGTTTGGTGAATCGCTGCCGGTAGAGGCACTTCAGCTCGCGCATCGAGTATCGATGGCGGCTGATCTCATGCTGGTGGTCGGGAGCTCCCTGGTAGTGAACCCGGCAGCGCGCCTGCCGCAGATTGCTAGACAGCAGGGAGCCGGTCTGATTATCATCAATCGCACGCCGACGCCACTCGATGGACTGGCCGATATCCGCGTGGCGGCCGAGGCAGGTCCAACCCTGAGCGAGCTTGCACGCCGGGTTCTTGGCCCAGTGTCTGCGTGCGGGACAGGGAAATGAGGATCGCCCGCGTATGAATACGGTAGGTGAACCGGTACCGATCAATGTGTTCAGCGATCATCACTGTTTCGGATGCGGTCGGCTCAATATTCACGGGCTACACCTGATGTTCTATGAGAATGTCGATGGCAACGGCGTATGGGCGCCGTTCACGCCCACTGCGGCGTTTGAGGGTTACGGCGGCATCGTCCATGGTGGGATTGTCTGCACGATCCTCGATGAAGTTATGGCATGGTCGCTCTATAGGGAGCAGACATGGGCGGTGACTGGTCAGCTCTCGACACGATTCCGCAAGCCGCTGGTGATGGGTGAGCCGGTCGTTGCTATCGGGAAGATCGTACGGGATCGCGGCCGGGTGATTGATATGCGCGGCGAGATTTGCCGGGCGTCCGATGATGTTGTCCTTGCCGAAGGCACGGCTACCTTTTTCCGCGTGCCAGAGGCGCAGGCGGCGGAATGGAACGAGCGATACCAGAGCGGGCCAGTGACGCTTACAGCACGTGACGAGGGGGAGATGTGAAGGTCTATCTCGGCGGGCCGATGTTTGTTGCCGCAGAGGTCCGGTACAACTTGTGGCTGGCGGAGCAGTTGCGGTCGCGTGGCCATGAGGTGTACTGCCCGAACGAAAGTGAGCCAATCAACGACAAGACGCGGACCGATATCACAGCCCGCGCAATTTACGATGCGGATATCGAGGCGCTTGAGGCGTGTAACGTATACATCTGCCAGGTGAGTGAGGATTCCGGCACCAACTGGGAGGCCGGCTACATGGACTGCCTGAGCCGCCATGTTGACCCTGAGCGGTATCTCGGGGTGATTGGGTTGGCGACAGATATCCGGCTGCAGCAAATGCCGGTACCAGAGCGCTCAGGAATCGAGAACCAGGCTTTCCACGTTAACTCATTCATCGTGGGAGGTATGCAGGCATCGCTCGGGGTGGTCTATGACGAGGAGTCGCTCTTCTCGCGACTCGGGGACATCGCAGCACACCAGGACTGAACCAGATTGGCAGCTGATGGTTGCAGCCTGAACCCCCACGGCTGCGGCCATGTCAGCGTTACTGTTCGTCCCTGGGCCAGGTACCGGTGGCAGCGTCCGTGGTGGATTGTGCCTCGTCGTCTGGCGTCTCACCTTCGCCCGCCAGTGCCTCCGCGGTGTGGTGCTGCGCGGTTGCCACAAGCAGATTGAGGCTGCGCAGAAGATCCCCAATGCTCGAATCGTCGA
>DASYWM010000148.1:0-14640 GCA_035936075.1 Thermomicrobiales bacterium | reverse complement strand
TCCGGCTTCTCCCATCCAACCAGTGCCGAGGTCACGATGACGTCCATGTGCGCGGCAAACCCCATCTGCAGGCAGAACCGGGTGACATCCGCATCGGCGTTTGAGATGATGGCTCGCTTGATGCCGTGCTGCTCCAGGCATTCCATCACCTTCGGGATCTCCTCGAACGCCCGGTACGACCAGCCACCATGGTTTTGAGTCTCATCCCGAAAATGTTCCTGCACGGTTCTCACGGTTTCTGGATCGGTTGGCAGGTCCAGCGCATGCAGGTAGGCTGCTGCCTGATCCAGGCGAAACTGCTGCACTTCCTTGTCCGTACGATCCCTGATCGGGTAGCGGCCATTCTCAATGGTGTAATGATCCTCACCCTTGCGATCGGCATGCAGCACGGCTTCCACATCGATCGGCATGCCGGAGCGTTCCAGCGCCACCGCGAATCGCTCCCAACGTGGCGGGTTCGCCTCGACAAGCGTGTCGTAGAGATCGAACGTCACCAGTTCGATCCGCCTGTGGATCATCTCGGAGATCTGCACCCTAACTGCCTTTCATCGTGCTTGAGTTGTTGCACGCCTCGGATGGCGGGAGCACGAGTCTACGCCAGCCGCAGTTTCGGCATCAGCTCCGTCGCCACCTTCCGCGCGATCTGCTGCCCATCCTTGTCCAGAGGGAAATCGAACAGGAATTGCTGGACGCCCACTCCCTTATAGGCCGTCACCAGCTCTTCAAAGTGATCGATGTCGACCAGCTTGTCCGCACCGAATGACATGGAGTGCCGGATTTCGTGGTAGTCTCGCCCGACCTCGTCGCACGCGCGCCGCAGTTCCTCACTTCGCTCCTTGCGAACTTCCGGCGTGCCGCTGGCGTCCCAGATATCTGCGTGCCTTGCAACGACCCGAAGCATCTTCGGCTTCTTCCCGCCAACGAGGATAGGCATCTTCTCCCGGACCGGTTTGGGAGCGAAGGGGGCATCGTCCAGCTGGTAATGCTGTCCGGCGAAGGTGAAACGCTCGTTGGCGAGGAGCCCGTCGATCACCGTCAGCGCCTCGTCGAGCATCGCCACGCGCGTCCCCGGCGAATGGAGCGGAATGCCATACCAACGGTGCTCATTTTCGTTCCACCCGGTGCCAATACCAAGCACCGCTCGGCCCTTGCTGAGATGGTCGACTGTCACGATCTCCTTGGCCAGCACGAACGGATGCCTGTGAGTATTTCCATACACGAGCACACCGATGTCAGCGTGCTCCGTCTCGAGTGCCAAGGCTGCGAGCAGTGTCGAGGCCTCAAGGCATGGCCCGGCTGGGTCTCCGTAAAGCCCGGTGAAATGATCGAAGAGATAGAGAGACTCGAACCCCAATGATTCACCGAGCAGCCACATGTCGCGGATCTGGTCCCATGTCAGCTGATGCTGCCCAGTGACAATGCCAAACGTAATTCCCTGTTGTGGTGTAGTCATTGGTACATTACCCCTGTGATGCGAGAATTTCGCGATCGACGGCGAATGGAGTCAGGTCAATGGGAGGCGTTCGGCCCATCACCAGTTCAGCGGCCAGGTAGCCGGAATACGGTCCAAGTTGCAAGCCCGAGGGGCCATGCCCCGTAGCTACGACAACATTGCCGTGTCCGGGTGCCATGCCCATGAAGGGCAAACTGTCTTCGGCATAGGGCCGGAGACCGACCCTCACCTCGGCAAGTGTCCCATTGGCCAGCCCCGGAGCGATTCTCAGGGCCGTATCCAGGACGTGCTTTACACCCCCCGGAGTAATCCGGGTGTCGAAGCCGGAACCAAACTCCCGCGTCGCCCCTGCGACAACACGATCCGGCCCGAACGCCAAAATGTACTGATCACCGAACCAGGAAAGTATCGGCCAGTCCGTTGTCTCCTGGCCCTCGAGTCGAATATGCAGGATCTGTCCTTTCTGTGGAGCCACCGGCAGCGAAAATCCCAGAGGCTCGAACATCTCCTTTGACCAAGCGCCCGCGGCAAGAATAACGGCGTCGGCCTCGATCAACAGTCCATCGCAGCTGATGCCGATCACACGCCCCTGATCCATCACCGGCTTGGCAGCTCCAAGCATTACCTGAGCACCATAGTGTCGCGCTCCCGTCGTGAGCGCGTCGCGCATCAGCGCTCCGTCTACGCGTGCCGCCTCAGGAATATAAAGCGCTCGCGGAACCACTCCCAGGGCCGGAAATAGGCGCTGCGCCTCCCTCTCGTCGATATCCTGGATCTCACCGAGATTGGGCATCCCGTTCGCCCGTCGCTCGTTGAAGAGCGCCAGGACATTGTCCAGATCCCAGGCCTGTTCGTCAGTCTCTGCCAGGAAGATTTTGCCGCACACCTGGTAGCCCGTCTCGCCTGCATCTACCTCGCCTAGTGCCGCAACTAGCTCGGGGTAATGGGCAACCGCCGGCAGTGCAAGGTGATAGAAGCCTGGAGAATCCCTGAGGCTGGATCCCGGCGCGACAATACCGGCCCCGGCGGAGGTTGCCCGGCCCGCATCCCGCCGGTCGACAAGTACCGTTTCCACCCCTTCACGGGCGAGATGAAACGCGGCACTTGCACCGACAATCCCCCCTCCCACCACAACGACCTTGCTCATGTCCGTTCTCTCCCGGTACGCGCGATCACAACTCGGACTCGATGCCGTGATTCATGTACCATGTCGCAACTACTCTCGAGAGGCAACAGTCGATCCTTGCCAATGGGGTATGATGCACCGACAAATGCAGTCCAATGCCCTCGTCGAAACATGAATCCGTGGAGTAGCTGTACATCCGACACGTGGCCCACGGACACTCGCGGGGTGCTAATGGATAGCGCTGGGGGTTCTTGTGTATATCGATTCTTGCTCCGACATCGCCGATTATTAACGCGATATGTCGAGCTCCTCGCCTGTAACACCGGCGCGTCTTGTTGCGTTGCCGTCCAACTCTTCGTCGGGGTGCCCTTCGCTCGCTGCGTATTGCCTCCGCGTTGTGCTGCGCCCGCGCCGCGCCGCCACCCTCCCCTTGTTCTGTAAGGCAGCCACCTAGATGTTCCGGCATACTTCCGTCCGGACACGGTTCATCCTGTTCGCGCTCATCAGCCTGATCCCGCTCCTCATCGTGATCATCTTCTTTCTCGATCGTAGTGCGGAGCAAAGCAATCAGGAAATCATCACCGGCGAAGCCACGATCTCAACGCTCGTGACCCAGTCCCTCGCCAATTACATTAACTCGAGATACCAGACGATTGAGCGTCTCTCAGGCGTGCCCGTCATACAGCAACAGGACAACATCGATGCGGTCAACCACGTGCTGGGGGAGGCGCGAGCACTCAGGCCTGAGATGAGCGGAATCTTCCTCATCAACACGGGCGAACAAGTCGTCGGCGAATCCGGAACCGATGCTGAACTGGTACTTCCTGACATCAGGAATCAGATCGAAACCACCCTCACCACCGGGCAACGCACGATCTCCGGGCGGATCGAACTCGCCGATGAAACCAACGTTATCGTTCTGCTCGCACCGGTGACGACGATCACGCAGACCCAGACAACCGCCGCCGCACCAGGAGATGCACCAACTCCAACTCCGCCATCCGACGACAACGGTCGTGAGCGACAAGCCACAACCACCGTCACGCCGGAAGCGACGCCCGGACAACAACCGCCAGGTACGATCCTCGGGGTAGTGGGCGCCGTCGTCCAGATCGACACCATGACCCAGTCGGTGATCCCCGTTCCTCGCACCCGCGCAGATATTGCGATCGTCTCAAGTGACGAGGTGATTGCCGCAACAGGGGACATCAGGCAAAACGAGGAAGATTTCCTTCGCCGGATCGATGAAGAGGACATCCGTGCCGGATCCAGCGGCACCGACGTCTTCCAGATGACCAGTACCTCGGGAATGGAGCGCCTTGCTACCTTCGCGCCAGTCCCGCTTGAGTTCGCCGATTGGGCGGTTATTGTCTCGTTCCCGGTTCCAAGGCCCTATGGGGATTCTCTCTGGCTGGAGGGCGCGCTTATGCTCGCCTTGGCAACGATTGCCGTTCTGGCTATTGCCGTGGCGATCGGTGAGTACACCGCCCGGCCTCTTCGTGATCTGGCACGGGACTCGCAGTTGTTGCAGCAAGGCGATTACAGTGTCTCTATCCAGCCAAACGGCGGTGGAGAGATACTCAGCTTGAGTACCGCACTCTCTGAGCTCGGCAACCGTCTTGGTGGGCAGGTGGCCGGCCTGGAACAGAGTCACCTCGAGCGCCAGCGCCAGACCGACCAGATGCGAGAGCTGCTACGACGGACGCTTCGGCTTCAGGAGGACGAGCGCCGGCGCATAGCTGGCGAGATCCATGACGCTGTTTCGCCACTGATCACCGGGGCCCTTTACCAGGCACGTGCGCTGCAGATGGCGAATGGCAGTAGTACTCACGAGACCCTGAATGAGACGCTCCAGAGTGTAAACAGCCTGCTCGAACGCGCGTCTGAAGAGCTCCACGGGGTTATCTTCGATCTTCGACCACCAGATCTTGACGACATCGGGGTTGTAGCAGCGCTCGAAGCATATGTCTCCACGATTCAGCGGACGGGACTCCAGGCGCGGCTTGAAGTCATCAACGATCTGCCACCCCTCACGCCGGAAGTTCGGCTCGGAATTTATCGCATCGTCCAGGAAGCACTCCACAACGTGGTTCGCCATGCCAGTGCTGACGAGGCCGTCGTGCGCATTGAGTTCGCGAGTGATTTACTTCGCGTCACCATCCGTGATAACGGGGCCGGTTTCACACCGGGATCGGCAGTCCGACCCACCTCCCTGGGGATGCTGAGCATGCGGGAACGTGCCGCCGCTATCGGCGCCACGTTCTCCATCATTTCCAAACCCGGGGGCGGCACCGCGATTGTGATTGAGAGAACAGAAACCGGAAACGTCATGTCGGATGAAATCCTGGACGACCTGATCCGACACCGGGACGACGAAAGCCAGGTGGTCGATGTAGTTCATTCATCGGACAATACAGGGAACGAGGACGCTTCCGGCACATCGGAAACAGATGATGAGGGGCGTCGTGATTCATAGGATACCCCGTACGTGATCTCCGTACTTCTGGTCGATGATCATCCTGTCGTCATTGAAGGCCTCCGTAAATTGCTAGACGTGGCCGGAGATATTGATGTTACCGGCGAAGCGCACGACGCATCGTCGGCAATCACGCAGGCCAAACTCCTGCAGCCGGATGTGATCCTGCTTGATCTCCGCATGCCAGGCGCGACGGGCATCCAGACAGCCCGGCGTCTCCGTGAGCAGGAGTATGAGGGCGCCATTATTGTCCTGACGTCCTATGGTGACCAGGCGTACGTCACCCAGGCACTGGAAGCCGGTGCCGATGGGTACCTGCTGAAAAGCACTCCCTCCGCTCAGCTCATCAGTTCCATCCGCGATGCGTCCCGCGGTCGGCGCCAGCTCAGCCCTGAGCTATTGAATGGAGTTCTGGAGCAGTTCGGCGGGCTCGCGCGAGAAAAGACTGCACGAGATGCCGACCTCTCGGAGGATGACCGGGAGATTCTCCGCCGGGCCAGCCAAGGCGCCACCAATCGCGAAATCGGTATCGCCATGAACCGCAGCGAGATTGCGATCAAGAAACGACTACAATCGATCTTCCAGAAGCTTGGTGCTGTCGACCGCGCGCATGCCGTGGCCGAAGCCATCCGGCGCGGGCTAATCTAAAAACCCCATACCCCTGACCGTCTATGTTGAGCGCATTCTTCCAGATATGGTGCCCACGAGAGGCCGTTGTTGTACGCCGCGCCGCGCCTAGGCAGGCGCATGGAAGATGCGCCAGTGAACCTGCTGCCGCCACTACACCGATCGGGTAGCATTGGCACCGGCGATGCTTGCCGCGTACAGCCCGATTATCCCGGCGCAGGCGCGCCGCTCACGTGGTCCGGAGCCATCTCGTACCGATCTCCGCCGGGCCGCCGAGGACTACCTCTTTGGACTGGTTCGACGTCACCCTTCGCTGGTACCTTGTCACGACCCTGGTGACCATCGGGCTCGCGCCATTCACGGTACTGGTCTTTCGACGCATGACCGATCGTGGTGCAAGCGTCGTTCGTCCCCTGTCCGCTCTCTTTCTCATCTGGCCGGTCTGGTTCCTCGCCAGCATTGGCGACGCCATTGTCCCGTTCACTGCCGTCACGCTCTGGATCTCAGCTCTTGTCCTCGGCGCTACCGCATGGGGACTGGGCTGGCGTGAGGGTGTACTCAACGCCAACACCTTTCGACATCTCCTGATCGCCGAAGCCGGTTACGGGGTGGCATTCGGCTTCTTCCTTTGGTTCCGCGGCTACGGACCGGCAGCAAACCTGCAGGAGAAACCATCGGACCTGATGATGCTTGCCTCGAGCATGCGCTCAACGTCGATGCCCCCCGCGGACGCCTGGCTCGCCGGTGAACCGGTCAACTATTACTATCTTGGCTATGCGATCTGGGCCGCGTTCGGCAACATGATCGGCACCAGTCCAGCCATAGTCTTCAACCTGGCGCTCGCCTCCGTTTTTGCGATGACCTTCGTGGCAGTGGTCGGCCTTGCGGCAAACATCCTGTCTCGCTGGTACAGCAACCTCGTGGCACGCATCGGGGGCTTCATTGCTGCCCTCCTTCTGGTCATAGTTGGCAATCCCTGGGCAGCGTCCCGGGTCCTGGAAGCCGCAAAGTCCCAATGGAACGCATGGTTCTTCGACGGCATCGGGTGGCAATCGACCCGGATCATCGTGGACGACCCGGAGAGCGGCGCGAATCCGATCAGCGAGTTCCCGTCGTTCAGCTTCATCCTCGGCGATCTGCATCCGCATGTGCTGGCACTCCCCTACACAGTCACGGCACTGATGTTCGCCTGGATGCTCCTCACACTCGGACGCCTTCGCGAGAATGAATCGCTCCTGAGGCGAGACGGAGGACGCCTCGTCACTGCCGGTTTCGCTATCGGCTCACTATACGCAATGAACTCGTGGGACTTCCCTACGTATCTTCTCATTGCCTTGCTGGCCCTTGCACTTGGCACCGTTGGTCTTGCTGTCCAGGATCGTCTTCTTGGTGGCGGCCTTCTCGTGTTCACCGCGCTGGTCGCCTGGATACCTTTCTACGTCACCTTCGAGGCGCCGGCGAGATCGACGGGCACGCCCTTTTCGGAGTGGATAGGCAATGTCCCGCTCCTCGGAGGCATCCTTGCGTCCGTCGCCTCATATCAGGGAGAGCGTACGAGTCCACAGGACTACTTCTCAATCTTTGGATTCATGTACTTTATCGCCCTCACGCTGATTCTCACGGAAACATGGCAACGGCGTGAAGACGTGCTTATCGCACGCGCAGAGGCTCGCGGCGTCACATGGGAGCGGGATCAGGCCGGTCATTATTTCGCTATTGTCACAGCACTCCTCTGCTTCCTGGGCTCGCTGATCGTCCCCGCACCGCTGCTTGTCATCTGTGGTCTTCCAGTGATTGTTGTCTGGCTGCTGCTTGAGCGCGACTTCCGGGTCACGCCCGTGAACATCGCCCTGGTGATGTATGCGATCGCGCTGATCATGACGCTGGTGCCAGAGTTCTTTTATGTGACTGACTACTACGGCGGCAGCCGGATGAACACGATTTTCAAGATCTACTATCAGGTTTGGCTCCTGATGGCAGTTGCGTCAGCACTTGCCGCCGTCAGCATCTGGAAAGCCTTCCGCCGCAACTTGGTTGCCCGGTACGCCCTTCCCGCGGTAATGACAGTCATCCTTGCACTCGGCATGACGTACCCGGTTGTGTCCGGCCATCAGTGGCTGGAATGGCGAGCGCCCGATCGCGAGTGGAAGGGCGTCGATGGCCTTGCCTATCTGCTGGAAGAACAGAATGGGCTCTATACCGGTGAGTATGAGGCGATCCAATGGTTGCTGGACAATGCAGAAGAGCAAGATGTTCTCCTCGCGGCTGGAGGCGGCGAATGGCGGGAACAGCTCGGGCGAGTCTCTAGCGGCAGTGGTGTACCGACACTCATTGGCTGGACAGGGCACGAGAATCAGTGGCACCTGGGCGACCCGGACTTTCAGTCGACGGTCAATCAACGCCTCGAGGATATCAACGTCCTCTATAGTGGACCACCCTCAACCGATGTGCTTGATCGCTACGGGGTAACACTCATCTACGTGGGACCCACGGAGACCCGGGGGATCAGTGAGCAGTCGCAATCGGGATGGGTAGCACCCGGCCCCTTCCCCGCCGTTTCAGACCCGAAGTACCCGGGCGACGGCTGGACAGAAGTCTTCAATGAAGATGGGAGTCGCATCTTCCGGAGAGAAGACACGTAGCGCAGAATCATCGCCTTTGACTTCTGCTTCATGACGCCCCGCGAGATACGGCCAAGGTGGTGGCCTTGCACGGGCGAACTCCTTATTGGCCCATGGACGCATGAGCGTGAACGTGAGGGGGGCAGCGCCCGCAGTTGTCCCGGCGTGCCGGATGCAGCTGCAACTAGGAGTCGCTGAGGAACAACTCGATCACCGGCACCATGACGTCCGGCTGGCGGAACGGCACCTCAAGGATCACCGTGCCGGCATCTTCTGCCATGGCGGTGTTCTGCGCGACCGCATTTGGGTCACCATCCCTGAAGAAGATCTCCGATCCATCGTGCAGGAACTGCGCGTAGTCGACTCGCCCGGCAAATCCTTCCAGATGAATATGCCGTAATGGCCAGCTACAAACGTGGAGATAGAGGCGATTGCCCCGTTTGGTGAAGCGGCAATCCTGCGGTGGGCACTCCTCTGCCGCAGTCGCCCCATAGATTGACCTCCCATGCCGGCGTATCCATTCGCCAATCGCGGCGAGGGTCTCTCTTGCGGTCGGGTCGAACTCGCCCCTGGCCGTTGGTCCGACGTTGAGCAGCAGGTTCCCACCTTTGGAGACCGTGTCGACCAGAAGTTTGACCAGCACCTCCGGTGACTTCCAGTTCACATTGTCCCGATCGTATCCCCAACTTCCGTTGAGCGTCTGGCACGTTTCCCAGAGCACCCGCTTGCCGTCACGTTCCGGCCAGGCTTTTGCCTGATACTCCTCAGGTGTGACGAAATCCGCCGACTCCGGGTAATCGATGCGATCGTTCAGCAGAATGCCGGGCTGGAGCTCGCGAACGATTGCCGACAGGTTCTCTGAGTCCCAGTCCTTCCGGTCTTTTTCGGGCGGGGTCCAGTCGAACCACATCACGTCGATCTTCCCGTAATTCGTCAGCAACTCCCGCACCTGGCCATGCAAGAACTCCCTGTAGCGGCCCATATCCCGGCCCTGGTTAAACTCGTCCGGATTCTGGTCGCGATTAGGGTGAGGCGAATCCAGCGTGTAGTCCGGATGATGCCAGTCGATGACAGAGTGGTAGAAGCCGATCTTCAGGCCCTCGGCCCTGAATGCTTCCACGAACTCTCCCAGCAGGTCGCGCCCCGCCGGTGTGTTTGTCACCTTGAAGTCGGTAAGTTGCGAATCCCACATCGCGAAACCGTCATGGTGTTTGGACGTCAGGACTGCGTACTTCATGCCGGTTCGCTTCGCGTCTAGCGCCCATTGCACTGGATCATAGAGGTCAGGCTCGAATCGATCAGCGTACTTCTTGTAGTCCTCGGCCGCGATCTTCTCCCGGCTCTGTACCCACTCGTGTCGTCCCGGTACGGCATAAATGCCCCAGTGCACAAAAAGGCCGAAGCGGTCGTGGACAAACCAGTCAGTCTTTTCCCGTTTCACGTCGCATCTCCTCCCTTCCGGGCCCGTATCTCGCCTTACATGCGCCCGCCCGGCACCCTACGACTAGACGATTCAGCCCTTTTGTAGTAGGGGTACATGCAAAACTTGCAGATGATCAGGTCGCAACGCACACTTTGCACGAGAATGCGACAGGCGCGTTATCAGGGATCCTCATTCAAAACCAATGCCGACGTCGGACATCACATCCCGTGAACAGACTGTGCCTGTAAGGATCGCCTGAATGCAACCTCGCCCCCAGAACCTGGTCCCCGTACAGCGACCAGTGACCGCCACGCCCCGGGAATACCGCCGCGCGCATTGGTCAAAGCGTCGCAAGATCGCCATTGGCATCGCGCTGCTCATCGTGTTCGCTCCCATCGTCACCATAGGCTGGTACGCCTGGTCGATCACCAACGCAATCGGCGATGCGCAGGATGTTGCCGTGGTCGACTTCCCCGAGCGGCGGGAACCGATCACCGACGGGCCAGGAAACCAGCAGCCGGCACTTACTGGAAGCCCAGTACCCAGGAATGCACCGAATGACGATCCCTCGTCACTTGAGGTGGCACGTGGACTAATCTCGGCCCGAACCGGCGGTGAAAACACCTCCCCCTCGGCAGTCTGGCCGGACGAGCGCTACCTCAACATCCTGGTCGTTGGTGTCGACACCCGTCCCAAGGGAGGGGATCAAAACGCCGACGTGATCATCATCGCGCGCCTGGACCTCGAAGCAAAGACGATGAACTCTGTCAGTCTCCCACGAGACCTGCTGGTGGAGATCCCGGGCCATGGGGAGGGGAAGATCAACGGGGCCTATGGAATTGGGGTGAATGCAGATCCTGAAAGCCGGGTGGCCGGCGTTGCCAAACTGCGGGAAACCATCGAGCACAACTTCGACATCCGCATCGATGACTATGTCATGGTCGACTTCGAGGGCTTTAAGGAGGTAGTGGACGCGGTCGGTGGGATCGACATTAACGTCCCCACCCGCATCGTGGACGAGGAATATCCCACTGAGGATTACGGAACCCGCACGTTGGTGGTGGAGGCCGGACCTCAGCACATGGATGGGGAAATGGCGCTCGCGTACGCCCGTACCCGCCACGCCGACAGCGACGACGCCCGGCGCGAGCGCCAGATGCTCGTCATCCGGGCACTCTTCGAGAAGGGCCGGGAACTGGGGACCATCACCCGTGTGGCCGATCTGATCACGGCGCTCAGTGATGCCGCCCAAACCAGCTTCCACTGGAACGAGCAACTAGCCCTGGCGGCTCTTGCCCTCAATATGGACGAATCCCGTATCCAAATGTCGAACCTCGAACAGCCGTTGATCCAACCGGGAACCTCCAGCACCGGAGCATGGGTCTACATCGGTGATCTTGGAGCGATCTCCGCATTTATCGAATCGGCGCTCTCGGGGGAAGAACCCGTGTCGCGGTCGACGAGACCTGCCGGCACGTAGCCCTCGTCAAATGAGATCCGTCCCGTCAGACCGGCGTCCCCGAGTTCCACATTGGTGAATACGTCCCGCGCGTTTCGCTCCCACCGGCGGGGATTCTCCATCCCGGCGCCAAAGTGCGTGAGCCAGAGGGCCCCAGCCTGAGCCTCATGCGCCAATGTTGCCGCTTCCCGGAAGGTCATGTGCTTGTGTGAAATGGCCTTCTCCTCCTCGGCATCATCGCCATAGGTCCCTTCGCTGATGAGCAGATCGACACCGTGCATCAGCTTCCGTATGTCGTCGGTCGGCCGAGTATCCGTGACCATTCCGAGACTGATACCACGCCGGCTTTCCGTCAACACCTCGCCCGGCTCGACGATCCTGCCATCCACCTCGACCCGCTCCCCTCGCTGGAGGAGTTTCCACTTCGTTCTAGGGATCCCCAGCGATTCGGCACGGCCGGGCAGGAATCCTGGCGCCCGTGGCAGGTCGAACCGGTAGGCCAGCACCGGGATGCGATGATCCCCCCACGCGACCCGTCCCTGGACGCCAGATGGCAGCTCAAACGTGTCTCCACCTTCCAGCTCCTGGACGATCATATCGAACGCCAGCCATTGCGCGATTACGCGCAAACCCTTGATAACCTCGATCGTTCCCGGTGGCCCGTAGATGTGCATCGGCTGCGTCCGACCGGCGTTAGACACGGTGTGAAAGAGCCCGGGAAGCCCGGCAACATGGTCGGCATGATGATGTGTGAGGCAGATCGTATCCAGCCGCTTGAATCCCCAATGAAAACGACGCCAGCTGACTTGCGTCCCTTCACCGCAATCCAGCAGCGTCAGTGATCCATCAAGTCGCACGAGGACACTGGACAGCCAGCGGTCCGGCAGCGGCACCATCGCGCCATTCCCCAGCAGCAACACATCCATCATGTCCTAGGTTCCTCCTGCAAGTGCTTGTGTTTTGATAACTTCGGCCCTAGACTGCGTTTATAGTGCGTAATCGACGATGGAGATGTCCTCTGTCAATTCGCTTCACCCACGTCTCTCGACGCTGGAAAGGCAGGCCTTGATGCTGCATCACCTGATCCTTGTGCCAGAAGGTGTCACCCTCCGTGACGCCCGGATCGCTGCCTCCCTGTAGGGGCCTCCCTGCAACATAGTCAACGATCCCGCGACGCTGCCTTGCAGCTCGCGCAGGGAGTGACGTCGCACCCACAGAACATGTGGGGCACGTACCGTACCCCGACGGTCCACGGCCTGACATCCCCTCTCGGCCTCACCGCTGATCGCTTCGATCACACGGGATTTTTGTGATGTCCTCGTGCGCATCACATCCAACTCGACGACTTGCCAGGGCACGAAGATGCCCGCTGGAAAGAAGGCCTCTATGTCGACACAAGCCCTTGTACATGGGTCCGCAATGGCCGCAGTTGCCGCCAACGGACAGAGGAACCCGACCATGACCAATCCACCTCACACGCGCCGCCGGCGCGGAGGGTTCATCATTGCATCACAACTCATACGACACAGACTGGGAGACATTCGACGACCTCCCGACCAGTGACGATTTTCATGCTGCCGAGCGACGCAGGCGAAGCCGGCGAAGCTCCGGGAACATCGATGGTCGCCGGAAGCGAAACCGGCTCACCCGTACTCCTCGAAGCGACGCGGACCAGGCGTTCAAATGCGGACATTGCCGGCAATTCATCGGGGCGCCGATCAGTGGCGGACGGCATCGTAATCATTGCCCAAACTGCCTCTACTCGCGGCACGTCGACAAGAGCCACCCCGGCGACCGCCGGAGCGACTGCCATGCGCTGATGCAGCCTGCCGGGTTGCTCGCCCGCAGGAACGGGGAGCAGGTGATCATTCACCGCTGCCTCGGGTGCGACAAGGAAGATCCGAACCGCATCGCTGCGGACGATAATGCGATCCTGCTGATGCGGCTCCAACTGGTTCAGCCGGCAGGACTCATGCTCGTCCCGACCAATACCGCCGAGCCGACGGAAGAAGAATCCGCGTAAGTAAACGGTCCCAATCCAGGCTGGATCGGGACCGTTCCGCGTGGCAGATGAAAGCCTTTACCAACCAGCGCAGGATTGCATAGTCAAGTCAAGCCTGGTCGAACTTGCCAGCCTTCGTGAAGAGCCGCTTCAGCCCCTGTGCTGCGATATAGGGTGGCATTGCCAGTCCCATGGCTCGCATGTGGGCGTTTACCCTGGCGATATCCTCTCCTTCGCGGGCGTACTCCTCACGCTCCTGCACCGTCAGGAACTCGATGACCCTCTCCTCGTCGTTGGGTGAGGTCATCACCTGCTCGCCGATCGTGACTTGCTCCTCGATGTTCGGCATCACATCACCCAGGTGTCGGTCCACATCCTCAAACACCCCGCAATGCGTGAGCGCCAGTTTGGATGCACCGAGCCCCTGCATCATCTCGACCGTCTCCGCCCAGAGCGCCACATCGAGCTCCGGTGGGACCAGGGTGGGGCAGACGTACTCTGTACCCTTCAGGCGTGCTCCGGCGGCATCGCCCGTAAACAAGACTCCACTAGACCGATCCAGCAATACAACGTGCGAGCCGGCATGACCCGGTGCAGCCTTCACAAGCACCTCCCGTCCCGCCACATTCAGGACATCCCCATCCACCATGGGGTCGACACGATCGGCATCCGCACCAGCGACATCGCCCCACAACCGATCCATGCGATCCCCGAAGATGCGCGTCGCACTCTTGAGCAGGCGCTCGGGATCGATAAGGTGCGGCGCTCCACTGGGGTGTACCGAAAGCCTGATGCCGGGATACTCCTTCATGAGGAGGCCAGCGGCACCTGCGTGATCGAGATGAATATGTGTGACGATGATTCTCGACACGTCCGACAGATCAAATCCTGCGTCCCTTACTCCCTGGACTAAATTCCAAACAGCGGTGGACGGGCCTGATTCGACCAGCACAAGATCGTTGTCACCTGCCAGCAAGAACGATCCGATTGCACCCGGCACGCCCTGGAACCCAAGATCAATCAGGTGGGTCCCATCGGCAACCTTCTCCGGAGTTCGCCGATCAGTGTGTTCGTTGGGATGCACCATGATTCTCGTCTTCTCCGTCAGTCCCCCGGCAAATCCGTTGGAAGCATGGTAATCCAACGGCGAGGCGAATCGGTCAGGACCGGCCCCTTGCCCCAAAGAGCAAGAACTGGATACCATGTTGTTGCACACGACGCACGCGCCGCGGTCAGCATCATTCCGATGCTGGTAAGACAGCGCCTTCTCGGCAGATAGACTCTCAAATCGGGTCTCTGCCTCAGTCAGCAGGTGTCCGATTATGGATCGTAGCAGTTCCGACAGGGATCTCGTGAGCGTGGCGGATGCCTCCCGCTTGTTGAAACGCTCCACCGAGCAGGTGCGCCGCTACCTTCGGGAAGGGCGTCTCCCTGGCCGCCGCGTGGGAGGCCA
>DASYWM010000147.1:0-20598 GCA_035936075.1 Thermomicrobiales bacterium | reverse complement strand
ATGCTCCCCTTGATCTTGACACGCCAGTGAAAAGGCTGACATGCAACAGCGATTCCCGGCAGTCTTGCCGGCCACCACATCCATCACAACCAGGAGGCGCAGGCTGATCGGCCGGAAAGCGTTTGCCGGATATATGTTTGTCCTGCCGGTGGTGCTCTTCCTCCTTGCGTTCTCGCTCGCCCCGTTCCTGTTCACGATCTGGGTGAGCCTGCATCAGTGGAACATGCTCACGCCCGTCGGGGATATGCCTTTCCGCGGGCTGGAGAATTACCAGTACCTCCTCCGGGACGATCCACTGTTCCAGGAAACCTTCCGCACCACGGTTATCTTCGCGCTCGCGAATGTTGGGATCTCGGTCGTCTTCGCGCTGTGCATCGCGCTGATCCTGAACGGGCCCGTTCGATACCGGCCGTTCTGGCGGGCGGCGTTCTTCATCCCTTACGTCACCGTACCGGTGGCCATCGCGATCGTCTGGCGCAGCATCCTCAATGATCGATATGGCATGCTCAACGGCCTCCTCAACCAGATGGGTCTGCCCCAGCAACCATTCCTCGACAGCGTGAGCCAGGCGCTGCCCAGTGTGATCGGCGTCGCGGTCTGGCAGGGCATTGGGTACTACATGATCATCTTCCTCGCCGGGTTGCAGGTGATCCCCGGGGACCTCTACGAGGCGGCGAAGCTCGACGGCGCGAATGCGTGGCGTCTGTTCTGGTCGATCACCCTGCCGTTGCTGCGGCCGACGATGCTGTTCGTCGTCGTGGTGAACACCCTGAACTCGCTCCAGATCTTTGACCTGCCATTCATCCTCACGCAGGGAGGGCCGGTGAATGCGACCAACAGGCTGGTGCTTTACATGTATGAGACGGCGTTTAGCTTCCTGCGGGTCGAGCGGGCAACTGCCATGGCGGTGTTGCTCTTCCTCGTCATCTTCGTGATCACGCTGGTCCAGCTTCGTCTCTTGCGGGAACGTAAATGAGTACTTCCATGAAATTCGCGGCGTTTTTCAAGCCCGTCGTCACCTACGGCATCCTGGCGCTCGGCGCGTTCGTGATGCTCCTGCCGTTTGCCTGGATGCTCTCGTCCTCGCTCATGTCGACGCAGGAGGTGATCGCCCGGCCGCTGACCTGGATTCCTTCCGCGTTGCGGTTCGAGAACTATGAGGCGCTATCGGACGCGATCCCCCTCGGTCGGATGTACGTCAACAGCATCATCGTCACGACGCTGACCACCCTTGGCATCCTGCTCACCAGCTCGCTGGCCGGCTACGGGTTCGCCAAGTTCCAGTTCGCGGGCCGGGATTTCCTCTTCCTCCTGGTCCTGGCAACCATGATGATCCCGTTCTTTGTCGTCCTCCTGCCGATCTTCTATATGGTGAGCCAGCTGGGGTGGATCAATACCTATCAGGGGCTGATCGTGCCCAATATCGTGACCGGCTTCGGCATCTTCCTGATGCGCCAGTACATGCTGAGCCTCCCGGACGAAGTCCTCGATGCGGCAAGGATCGACGGGGCGTCGGAGTTCGAGATCTACTGGCGAATCGCCTTGCCGCTGAGCACGCCGGTGATCGGGGCATTGGGAATCCTCGCCTTCGTGTACCAGTGGAACAACTTCCTGTGGCCGCTGGTCGTGGCGCGCTCGTCCGATATGTGGACGGTGCCCGTCGGGCTCAACAGCCTCCGCGTTTACGCAAGCAGCGCCGAGGTGATCAACTTGCAGATGGCCGGGGCGGCGCTCGCGATCGTGCCCGTCATGATCGTGTTCCTGCTGCTCCAACGGTATTTCGTGCGAGGTATCGCACTGACAGGGATGAAGGGCTGAGATGGCCATGGCGGATTTCACCATTCGGGCGTATGCAGAAACAGATGAAGCGGGCCTGCTGCGCACATGGAACAGCGGGCTGTATGCCGACCCGATCAATGCGACGAGGTGGCGCGGCAAGGTGCTGCTCGACCCCAATTTCGACCGCGAGGGATGCCTCGTCGCCGAGATGAATGGGGAGGTGCGCGGCTTCCTCTTGTCGCTGGTGCGGCGCGTTCCGTTCTTCAATGACGGGCTCGAGCCGGAGCAATCCTGGATCACGGCCTTCGCCGTCGACCCGGCATGGCAGCGCCAGGGAATCGGTCGCGCCCTGCTGCACGCGGCGATCGACCGCTTACGGTCGCTGGGCCGCACGTCGGTGGCGCTCGCACCCTATGTCCCCAATTACTTCACCCCCGGCGCCGATGTCGCGACCTATGGGCCCGGCATCGACTTCCTGACGCGGGAGGGTTTCGAGGTCATCGAGCGCCCGATCAGCATGCGCGCGGACCTGACCGGGTTCACGACGCCGGAGCCCGTCCGGGAGCGACAGCAGGCGCTGGCGGCTGAGGGCGTCGAGGTCCGGCTGGTGACCCCGGCCGATATTGCACCCGTGCTCGATTTCATCCCGCGTCATTTCACCTGGGACTGGCACCGGGAGGCGACCGGCGTCTTCAACGACCTCTACAACGGCGACCCCCGGTTTGTCGGCATGATTGTCGCCCGCCAGGACGGCGAGGTCCTCGGCTACGCCCAGCATCGCGGCGAGCGGTTTGGACCGTTCGGCGTACGGCCGGACCTGCGCAGCCGCGGCATCGGCCGTGTCCTGCTGGCGGAGACCCTCGCCGGGATGCTGCAGAAGAACTTCCACGCGGCATGGTTCCTGTGGACAGGTGATGACGCCGCCCGGTTGTACGGTCAACTCGGGTTTCATCAGGTGCGGAGATTTGCGGTGATGAGGAAGGATATCTCGGGGCAGTAGGAACGTTTGAAGATGAGCCACAGGATGCAGTCGCCTGTATTCCTGTCGCCAGGTTACGCGAGACAGAAAGCCATTCGATTGAGGGGAGCGTGAAACATGTCTTCAGAAGAGACCCGGAAATGCATCATGGTCATCGGCGCCCACGCTGCCGATGCGGAAATCATGGGCGGTGCCACCGTCCTTTAGCATGTGGACGCTGGCTGGAGAGCGGTGATGGTCCACATGACGGGAGGTGAAAAGGGGCACCTGAAGCTCACTCCCGAGGAGTACCTCACTATTAAAGAGGAAGAAGCCCTGAACGCCGCGAAACTCCTTGGGGCAGAATCGGTCATGATGCCGTGGGCCGACGGTGAGCTGCTGGTCAATGAAGAGGTCCAGATGGCCGTCGCGGACGTCATCCGGCAATACCGTCCGAACAGCATCCTCACGCACTGGAAGGGCAGCTTCCACCGGGACCACAACAACACCTACTACAACGTCCTCGCGTCCCTGTTCTTTGCGGGGCTCAGGACGTTCGTGCGTGAGTACGCGCCCCACCGGCCCGAGAAGATCTACTTCGCGGAGAATTGGGAAGACGTCGAAGACTTCCGGCCGGAGATATATCTCGATACCACCGACGTCTTTGATCGGTACATCGAGGCCATCCACGCCTACAGCCTCTTCCGAGGAGAAGTGGTTCCGTTCCAGTACGAGCAATGGTACCGAGGGGCGAGCGAGATGCGCGGCGCGGAGGCAGGCTTTAAGCGAGCCGTGGCGCTCATGCCCTACAAAACCTATTTCGGCTCACGGACAAATGTAGAACTGCTCGGCACCGGGAACGAATGAGTCAATGAGGCGTCGTATCGGCCTCGAAATGTTTTCCCAAGGCCGATTAACACCTGGCCCGCTATCGGCGCCATTCTCTCGAGAATGCAGCATGACTGTCCCTGCATCATCTCAAGGAGAATGGCGCTCTTGATTGCACTGGCCCCTGAAGCCAGCATGTCTGCTCGCTTCACCAACTCGGAATGCGGCTCACTGTGCCATCAGGCCGCCGCAGTTCCAGCATCTGCAACCCGAGTAATCGCCTGGGCCAAGGCGCCGGCGGCAAGATCCAGGGCGAGTGCACCAAGCGCCGGCGTCGCGAGGGCAGGGGAGTCGGTGAACCCGTCAAACTGTCGCCAGGGCACTTCGCCTTCAACACGAAGTCCGGCAATCCGCGTTCCCAGTGACGGATCGTGCTCGCGTGCGGGACGCCCATCCTCCACCAGCTCGGGTTGCAGTGCCAGCATCATCGCGGTCTCCAGCTGCCCGGCATGCCCGGGAACACGCACGCCCCCAAACTCCTCCCGCCCCGCCAGTGCTTTGGCGGTGATCGCCCACCATGAGCCAGCCGCAAGCACGACTGGCTGTTCCGCCGGCTGGACCAGCGCGACATCCCGCACGGCGATCTCGTTCAGCTCATGATTCCCGCCATGTCCATTCACCACGAGCACCCGTCGGGCACCGCTCTCGATCATCGATCTCAGGAGATCCTTGACCACGGCCAGGTAGGTTTCACTGCGGAGCGAGAGCGTGCCGCCAAAGGGAAGGTGATGATCTGAGGAGCCGAATGCCAGCGTCGGCGCCACGACAACATTCGTCCGGACATCAACCTGCCCAGCCGCCCGGCGGACGATCTCGTCGAGCACGAGGGCATCATGGCCGGTCGCCAGGTGCGGGCCGTGCTGCTCCGTCGCGGCGGTCGGCAAGACGACCACCGAATCCGGCAACGCCGACCCGAGTGCCTCGCGCGTCATCCCGTTCCAGATCATGACGCTCATCTCGCTTCCCTTCCCATCAAGGCAGACGAGTCGGACATCGCCGTTCGTCCCCGCGCTGGTCCATTCGCTCCCGATCCGCCGGGCAGGGTTGGAAGCTCCACGGTCCGTTGATCGGACGCAGCGCTACTCGCCCAGCAGGTACTCGGCGTCTTCCGCCATCAACCCGGTGTCGAAGCCGAGCGGGTAGATGAGGCGGATGTTGCCATCCTTGTCAACGACGAACGAGGAGACCTCGTGGTCGACCAGATATCCATCCCCGGGATCCGCATGATGGTGATTGTAGTGAACGTTCCAGGCGCCAGCGACCGCCTCCGTCTCCGTTTCCGGCATCGAGACGCCGTAGAACGCCGGATCCCAGGAGGCCAGGAACTCGGCTAGCTGTGGGGGCGTGTCGCGCGCGGGATCGACCGTGATCATCACGAAGGCGACATCCTCCGCGTCCTCACCAAGCGCGTCCTTGACTTCCAAGAATTCGTTGAGCGTTGCCGGGCAGGCGTCCGGGCAGTGGGTGTATCCGAAATAGACGAACACGAGCTTGCCGCGGTAGTCCTCCAGCTTGAAGGGATTCCCGTGCTGATCGACCGCCCCGTCCAATGAGGGTGCCGGATTTGGCGGCTCGTAGAACCCGCCATGGAAGGCGTATGCCGGCTCGGGCCGCAAGTAGAAGAACCACGCCGCTCCGGCAATCGCCAGGACAGCGAGAGCGGTCACGGCAGCGATCAGCACAAGCCGTGTGCTTTTCCTGGTCGAAGAAGGGGAGGAGTTGATAGTCATTCCTGAGGTCCATTGTGCGGTCGTGGCGCGTGGAGAACATCGCATGGAGAGCGCCGACGCGCTCAAATGGCGGCAACTGAGGCCACACACCAGCCTACCATAGCGCACCCTCTGCCCTGTCAGCGAGAACCACATCAGCCTCTGCCTCCGGCATCTGTGCCAGATCGGCCGGGGGATTGCCCGATAGGTGTCCACCTCGTACGATCCACGGAGCGCAACTGCGCCCGATACCACTATCCACCCGCGAGGAGAGATCTTTTCATGGCCGATATCGCCACCACGGACGTTGCCCGAAACCTCCAGAATGCCGCCGTCTTCCACCTCCAGAACCTGCTCCGCTGCGATACGCAGAGCCCTCCCGGCAATGAGCGCATCGCCGCCGAGTACATCAAGGGGGCGCTCGCCGAGGAGGACATTGACTGCACCTTCGTGGAGGCGGCACCGGGACGTGTCAGCGTCGTTGCCCGGCTGGAGGCGGAAAACCCGACCGCGCGCCCGGTCCTGCTGATGGGGCACGTCGATGTCGTGACCGTCGAGCGCGACAAATGGGATCGCGATCCCTTCGGCGGGGAATTGATTGACGGGTTCGTCTGGGGGCGTGGTGCGGTCGACATGAAGGGGCAGGTGGCCGCCGAATTGGCCGCGTTCCTGCACATCAAGCGATCCGGCATCCCGCTCAATCGCGACCTGATCTTCGTCGCCTTTGCCGATGAAGAAGCCGGTGGTGCGTTCGGCGCCGACTATGTATGGAAGCACCACCAGGAGCTGATCGACGCCGAGTTCGCGATCAATGAGGGAGGCGGCAGCCCGATCGAGATCGCGAATCATCTCTTCTATACCTGCCAGGTGGGGGAGAAGGGCGGCACCCGGCTGAAGATGACCGTTCGCGGCGAGCCGGGCCATGCGTCGGTGCCGCAGAGCAATACCGCCATGGAGAAGCTCGCCGAGGCGCTGCACCGGCTGCACGACTGGGAGCCCCCGACCCAGATCACCGCCTCCGTCCGGCTCATGCTGGAGGGCATTGCCGGTGCGCTTGGCAGCGACACGGGCGACTCCATCCGCTCGCTCCTGGAGCAGGGCTCTCCCTCCTGGGCCGAGCTGGCGAAACTGCCGCTGCCAGAGAACGAGAAGGCACACTTCCGGGCCATCACCCGCAACACCGCCGTCCCGACGATCATCCACGGCGGCAGGCAGATCAACGTCATTCCGTCAGAGGTTGTGGTGGAGATCGACGGGCGCATCCTCCCCGGGGAAGAGCCGGAGGCCTTCCGTGCCGCCGTGCAGGAGGCTGTTGGGGATGTCGCCGAGATCACGTTCCTCTATGAGACCCAGGAATCCGGCATCGAGGCTGATCCGGAATCCGCATTCTTCGAGGCGATCAAGGAGACGATGTCCGCCCTGCGGCCGGACGCGACGGTCGTCCCGACCCTGATCTCCGGCGGAACGGACGCCGGACTGGTGCCTGGCGTGAAGGTCTATGGCTTCTTCCCGGCCCTGCCAACGGAGCGCATCCCGCTCTACGACACGCTGGTGCACGGCCATAATGAGCGTCTCCACATCGACGACCTCGGGTTCGGCACCCGTTTCATCTACCACCTCGTCGTGCGGTTCTGTGGATAGGGACCGGCACTCGCTCACTGCCCGCGATCTGGCGTAGGAGGTCCCTCCGATCTCCTACGCCAGCCGGCACCGTAGACCCGCATCGTGAAGGCAGGAAGCGTCGCGGTTACGACACCACCTCGACATCCTCGACCTGGCCAGAAGCCATCGATTTCGCCGCCGCTTCCATCAGGGCAATGCTGCCCAAGTTCCGGCGAGCGGAGTTCTCCGGCTCGATGCCGGTCTCGATCGCCTCGATAAAGGCCAGCACACCGGCAGAGCGGCCCCAGATCGGCATCTCATCCAGCGCGACATCCTTCACCTTCCCGTCACGCGTGCGGATGGTCACCTTGTCACCGTCCGTGCCGTGCGGGCCACCCTGGCGACCGGTCCAGTAGATCAGCCCCTGCTCGCACTCCATTCGCCAGTCGCCGGTCCAGTAGGTCCGCAGGTCGGAGCTTACCCAAGAGCCGCGGTAGCTCACGACCGTGCCATCGGCGAAGGTGATCACCATCGTCGCCGCGGCCTCCTCAACATACTTGCTCCAATGCGGGTCCGACTGCTGCACGTAGATTCGCACCGGTTCTTGCCTGAGAATCAGCCGCAACAGGTCGAAATGATGGATCGCCATGTCGAAGATCAGTGGGTGCACGAACCGGTAATGCGGGTTTGTTCCCTCTTCGGCTTCATTCCCCCATTGCCGGAAGTCAATATTTATCGTGCCGAGGTCGCCCAGGGCCTCGTTGTGCACGAGCTCTGCCGCCTTGCGCGCCGCCGGGTAGAAACGATAGTTCTGGCTCACCTGCAGAACCTTACCGGTCTCCTCCGCCACCTGGACCGCCTCTTTCGCCTCCTCGACCGAGCCGGCCAGCGGCTTCTCCACCAGCACATGCCGCCCCGCCCGCATCGCCTTGATCGCCAGCGGCACATGCGCATCCATTGGCGCGGTGATCAGCACCGCATCCGACTCCACGCTCTTCAGGGCGTCGTCCAGCGTCGCGAAGCACTGGTCGTCGGAGAGCTTCAGGGTCGCCTTCGCCTTCTCGAGCGTCGGCTCGAAAGCCTCCACAACGGCGACCGTCTCCACCCGATCGCGGATCGCCTCCAGCGCGGTCGTCTCCCAGTCCATACCCCAGCGGCCAAGTCCAACATGAATGAGTTTGAGTGTCACACAGATATCCTTCAGTACAGGCCGGCACGAATCGCCAGCATTATCGCAGGCCCGTCAACGGTCTGGAACATGCGAATGCGATTGTCATGCCCCCACAGGGGCGGCATCATAGGCCAGGACATTCCCCGGGCGAGAGACCCGGATTTCCACGGCCCGTACATTGGCCGGGGCAACGGAATAAAGGAGCAGGAAGAGGTTCATGTCTGACGCAATCAATCCGGTCGGCATCGGGATCGTCGGAGCCGGTGTTATCTCCGAGGTCTACCTGAAGAACTTGAGCACGCTCTTCAACCATACGAAGGTGATCGGTGTCGCCGATGTGCTGGCTGAGCGCGCGAAATCCCGCGCGGACCAGTTCGGGATTGAGGCGCTGACCGTTGAAGAGCTCCTCGCGCACCCAAAGATCGAGCTGGTCGTCAATCTTACGATCCCGGCCGCCCATGCCGACATCGCGCTCCGCGCCCTGGAGGCCGGCAAGTCGATCTACAACGAGAAGCCACTGGCGATCGCCCGTCAGGAAGGCAAGCGCATTCTCGAGATCGCGCAGGAGAAGGGGTTGCACGTCGGATCCGCGCCCGACACCTTCCTCGGCGGTGGCCTGCAGACGGTCCGCCAGCTGCTCGACGAGGGGATCATCGGCGAGCCGGTGGCGATACATGCCGCGCTGCTCGGGCATGGCATGGAGCACTGGCACCCGGACCCGTTCTTCTTCTTCCAGCCTGGCGCAGGCCCCCTCTTCGATGTCGGCGTCTACTACATTACTGCCCTCGCGGCGCTCCTCGGCCCCTTTGCCAGCGTCTCGGCCCTCGCCCGCGCC
Source organism: Thermomicrobiales bacterium (assembly GCA_035936075.1). Classification (GTDB taxonomy): domain Bacteria; phylum Chloroflexota; class Chloroflexia; order Thermomicrobiales; family UBA6265; genus UBA6265. Next base: position 11,656 of record DASYWM010000147.1, on the reverse strand, counting down.
AGCTTCCCGGAGCGGACCATTGGCAACGGCCCGAAGCTCGGCGAGAAGATCCCTGTCACGACCCCGACGCACATCGTCTCCTCGGTGGAGTTCGAGAGCGGAGTTCTGGGATCGCTAACGGCGTCATTCGATGTCTGGGAGACGGAGTTCGCGAATCTCACGATCTACGGCGCGGACGGAACCTTGCGCCTGCCCGACCCGAACACCTTTGGTGGCCCGATCAAGCTGCTTGTGGGCGATAGCAAGGAGTGGCAGGAGATCCCGGTGACGAAGCCGCACACGGAGAACTCCCGCGGTCTTGGCGCGGCGGACCTCGCGATGTCGATGCGCACCGGCCACCCGGCTCGTGCCAGTGGAGAGCTTGGGTATCACGTGCTCGATGTCATGCATGCGATCCTGGAATCCGCCGAGCGCGGCACCCACATCGCGGTCGAGAGCACCGTCGCCCGCCCGGCACCCGCCGGCGGGGAGTAGGGACACCGTGCGGGCGAACTCAATGTTCGCCCGCACGGTGTCACATCACCGCGGTGCTCATGCAGGGGCGGACATCAGGCAGGGCGGGAGTGACCCGTCGTCCCCTCCCGATGCCGCTCCGCAGCAAAACGGATCTATCCAGGGGCATGCACCATGAACGACCGACCCACCGGCATCGGGGTCATCGGGGCCGGGTTCATCTCCGCCATCTACCTGAAGAACCTCACCAGCAGGTGGGATCACGTTCGTGTCGTTGGTGTCGCTGATCTTATTGCCGATCGGGCGCAGGCGCGAGCCGGGCAGTTTGGCATCCACGCCTTCACCGTCGACGAGCTCCTTGCCCACCCCGAAATCGAGATCGTCCTCAACCTGACGATCCCCGCTGCCCATGCCGCTGTCTGCTTTGGGGTTATTGAGGCCGGAAAATCGGTCTACACCGAAAAACCGCTTACCCTCGACCGCGGGGAGGGGGAACGGCTGCTGCATGCCGCTCATCAACGTGGCGTCCTCGTTGGCTGTGCGCCGGATACCTTCCTCGGCGCCGGGCTCCAGACTGTCCGGCGCCTGATCGACGAGGGGGCCATCGGCGAGCCGGTTGCCTTCAGCGCGCGCATGACGACCCACGGCCACGAAAGCTGGCATCCCGAGCCGGCCTTCTACTACCAGCCGGGAGCAGGGCCAATGCTCGACATGGGCCCCTATTACGTCACTGCCATCGCAACCCTGCTTGGGCCGATCCGTCGCGTCAGCGCGATGACCCGCATCACTTTTCCCCGGCGGACCATTACAAGCCAGCCAAGATATGGCCAGGTCATCGAGGTCAACACACCCTCCCATTTCGAGACGAACCTGGAGTTGGAGAGCGGAGTTATCGGCACACTGACAACCACCTTTGACCTGTGGGACCCGGAGCACTGCGCATTCACCATCTACGGCTCGGAAGGCAGCATCCGCCTGCCAGACCCGAACACCTTCGGCGGCCCGATCCAACTCCTGAGGGGTGGAGAAAAGACGTGGCAGGATGTTCCGCTCGATCCTGGATATGACACCGACACCCGCGGCATCGGCGTCGCCGATCTCGCCCATGCCCTCCGCACCGGCCAGCCCGCCCGCGCCAGCGGCGACCTCGGCTTCCACGCCCTGGATGTCATGCTTGCCGCGCTGGAATCGGCGGAGCAGGGGAGGCACCTCGAGATCGGCAGCACCGTCGCTCGACCGCGGCCACTGGAGACGATCGGCGTTTGAACCGAAGGAGCACGCCCGGCTATCCCGGCATTCGCCGGCGATCGCGAGCAGCCCGGATCATGATCCGGACGACTTGAAGCAGGTGGGGCTCATACGGCTGTTGCCCATTGGCCGGAGAAGGTCACTCCTCGTCAACAACCGGCACGAAGTCGTAGCGTGCGGCAATCTCCGCCATCTCCGCCTTTGATGGGGGAGAACCAGCCGCGACTCGCTGTCCAACCTCCTTGAGATAGTGCTCATTCCCGGATGGCTGGTAGATATTGAGGAACCGGACAGGTACATCCTCCTCGTTGGAGAATGTATGCACCACACCGGGTGGCACGAGCGCAAAGCCTCCGGCCCCGAGCGGGCGCTGTTCGCTCCCAAAATGGAGCGTCAACGTTCCCTCCACCACGTAGAAGATGTCGGTCATGCGCACATGACGGTGGCTCACCGGGCCCGGGAAGTGAGGCGGCACGGAGTTCTCGGTGATGGCGACGGGCTGATCGGGTGACTGCATGAGAAAACGCAACTGATAAGGACCAGACCCCAAAATCTCTCCCTCACCCTCATTCCATACAATGACGTCCATCGCTCGTTGCATCCTTCCTCACGGCGCACCAACTGCCTTCCGGTTAGAGCTGAAAAGCTTCAGGCGCCATCATAGCGTCTGAAAGGGCCACGCGCGAGAGACAGGCAACCTCTCCGGGATCAGCTATCACAGGTGATCTGCCCGGGAGTCAGGACACATTCGCAGGAAGGGGTGAAGAAAGCCAGTAAAGGAACGAGAGGAAAGCCGGGCGGAGATGACTGGCGCCCCGAGACAGCAACATGACCAGAACCTAATTCAGGCTCCAGATCTGCGCTCTCCGTAGCTGGGTCTTTCATCAGCTCCTGTTGCGCTGGACTACGCCTTGCCAATCAGTTCAGTGATAAGACCTAAGAGATCGTCCAGGTTGAAGGGCTTGGCCAAGTAGCGATCCCCGCCAAATAGCTCGTGTCGCTCCTTCGCTTCCTCTAACAATCGAGGTGTGGTCGATACCAGCACCACCGGGATATGGCGTGTGGACATCGCCTCGTGCAGCCTGCCCAACAGGTCCCACCCCGCCTGCTCCCCAAGGATCAGGTCGACGATCAGCAACGACGGCTGGGCAGTCTCGATCGTCTCAAAGGAGTTGGGGATGAAGTTGGTGGTGGTGACGTTGTAGTGCTCGTCCTGGAGCAACTCGCGAATGACACCCAGGAACTCAGGTGATCCGTTGATGACATAGATATGCTTGCGCGCCATCTGCTCCGGTGTGGCGCGTCCGCCTACCTCTCCGTGCCCGTCCGCGCTCATGCCTGCTGTTACCCTCCATCAGCGCTCAGTAACGTGCCCCCCGGATACTGAAACTGACAGAAAACGTACCATCGCAGTCCTGATTGCCAATCTCACCCTGATGGGGATTCTTCAGCGACGTTCATAGAGTCTTCTGCGCGCTGCCACCCTACTCATCATCAGCGTTTCTCGCAGGCGGGTCTGCCTTTTCACTGGGCGATCTTAACTGGGCCTCGATCGCGCGGGCGGCCTGTTCGATGTAGCCGAGCGTCCGCAGAAGATCTTTCTGGTCGGGCACCTCTCCCCGACGGACGCGCCGCTGCAAGAGCTGCACGTGCCCGTAGATCACCGACAACGGGGTCCTGATGTGGTGCTGCATTGCCTCGGAGGACCCGTGGTCGCTGTTCCCCTGTCCGTTCGGTTGATTCGTATCCCTGGGCTCCATTGGCTCCATAACGTAAACATCCTCACGGTATGAAGTCGTTCGCTCCATCCGTGGAGGGAAACGCAATGGGTGTACCCCGGAGACTATGCCCACTGGGCGATTATGCTATGCGGCCCCAGGCGGCGGGGTTTCTTGCCGTTCAGAATCCATGTCGAGAGCCTCACGCACGACGCCCACAAGGTCCTCGATATCGAACGGCTTGTAGACCACCCGAACCCCCATGGCCTCTATCTGCGGCCGAATCTCCTCGACCTTGCGTATCGCTCCGGTGCAGAGGACGATCGGGATGCTGGCAGTGCGAGGGTCGCCCCTGAGTTGCCCCAGAAGAGCCGATTCCGCTTCATCACTGTAGTCGAGGATGACCAGGTTCGGACCGATCCGGACGATCTCATCCAGGTCCACATCACGATTGATCCGTGTACTGACCTGGAAGCCCTCCTCTTCGAAGATCTCACGCTTCAAGGCAAGAATCTCGGGTGAGTCATTCACCACCAGGATATGGGGCTGCTGGCCATCGAGCTTCATCGCCCTTCCTTTCGCCGCATGGATGATTTCCACGGTCGCATCGACGGTGATGCAAGGTCGCATCATGCAAGCAGGGACGGGAGGGAACCCCCGGCTGCCCCGAGATGTGGTTCGACCGAAGCACGATATCAGACGAGTTGATACTCAACAGCATACGCCCTTATGGCAAGAGGAATCCACCAGAGGGAACGGAGCATGTCGTTGGGATGTCGGAACCGGTAATCACGCCGATTTGGGCAGACACCGCCGTCTCGGGACGGCATTGGATGCGCGCCAATATGGCCTGTTTCCCGATTCCCGTGCGCATCCAATCCGACCCCTACAAAAGTCGCATCGTGCAACGCCGTAGGCAAGGGCTCGCTCTGCTTTTCGCCTCGCAGGCTCAGCCAAGGGCTCGCAGCCCCTTCTCGCCTTGCAGTACCGCTCACACTGCCAACATCCCCCTTACCTGAAACCTGGCCATCTAGGCAGACTGACGCGAGCTCGGACCATTCGCTTCTCATTCCGTATGGGCGAATGACCGAAGGCTTTGCGCCCATGCCGCAAAGCGGCCTAATCACCTTAGGCTGCCAGGTTTCCGACCACGCGCCGCAGCAACCTGGCAGCCTGAAGAAAGCCCCATCACATCAAGGGAATCAACCACAATCGGGCCCTAGACGGCCAAGTGGCCCAGATTGCCAACGTGGCCGCCTAAAAAACGCTCATCCCGAAACGCACCCTTACCCCACATCCCGCCAGGAGTGCTTCGCCTCCCAGCCGATGAGGCGTTTCGCGGTGCTGGTGTCGTAGGCGCCGGATGTGCCGGGGATCGAGTGCCGAACCTCCGTCCCCGGCGACCACCGGCGAACGAGGTCCTCCGTTGGCTCGTCGGCCAGCGTATCGGCCGCGACGATGTTCAGCGGCGCAAAGCCGAACGGCCCTTCCCGCGCGGCTTCGATCGCCAGACGGCAGGCGCGAGCAGCGTCCCGCAGGTCGGTGTACCCCCACAGGCCGCTCGCTTCATCCGATCGGTCGGTCTTCGCTCGCCTCTGCGCAACCACTGCTAGCTGCTCGTCCTGCGTCGCGATCCAGTGAAAACGCAGCGCCGCGATCGACATCCCGTCGCGACGACAGAACATCTCCGCCGTCCGCTCGTCCGTCTCCTTCGAGAGGGCGTAAGCATCATGCACCATCAATGGATGCGCTTCGTCGACCGGCGCGTAGTGAAAGAAGAGGGGAGTCTTCGACCACGCTGTGCCGTAGATCGATCCGCTGGAGGCGATTGCGATTCGCCTGATACCCAGCAGCAACGCCGCCTGGAGCACGGCGAAGGTGGCACCGGTGTTGTTCCGGAAGACAACCTCGTCGGCGTGACCATATGGAGCCGGTATCGCCCCGAGATGGATGACCGCATCGCATCCCGTCATCGCGCCGGCAACCTGGCCGATATCCAGCAGGTCGATCTCCACGGCGCGGACGCCCTCCGGGTGGGCCTCCCGCGGCCGGACTCGATCGATCGCCACTACGTCGAACCCGTGCGCGGTCATCTCCCGCACGGTGGCGTGACCGAGCTTCCCGCTCGCGCCGGTGATCAGGACCTGGTTCATTGGCAAATCATCCCTTCATCGTCGTCCTCGGATATTGTGGCGGAATGATACGACCCGAAGCGCCGTGCGAGGAACCGTACTCCCTGATAAGACGGGAGCTTGGAACAGCAACTCGGTCCAATGGACTGGGGCAATCGTTCAGGAGCCACGTTGCTGATTTATCCAGGCGGTTGGAAATCAGTAATATTACGGATGCGCGCACCCGGTCCAGATGTCATACTGTATTCACACCGAAGAAGGAACCGAAGAGCGATTGCGATCGGGGCGCTCCACACGGAGCGCCTCGATCGTGTCCGGAATCCGTCGAGATACACCAGGAGGCCACATGGCTGACACTGTCGTAAATATCGAAGTCATTGTCGTCCGGAACGACCGCTTCCTGACCATCGTCCGCTCGGCGGACGAGGAGTTCGGCGGCGGTTGGCTCTGCTTTCCCGGTGGAAAGCTTGACCCGGGAACTGCCGACCCCGACGCAATCGAAGCCACTGCGCAACGGGAGCTGAGGGAAGAGGTCGGCCTGGAGGTGGCCATCGACGGCCTCATCTATGTCGAGAGCCACACCTTTATGATCGGCAATGAGACCATCCTCGATATCGTGATGATGACGGAAACGGCGACAGGAGAAGCTGTGGCCAGGGATCCGGCAGAGGTCGCGGAGGTGCTCTGGCTCACGGAAGACGAGATCATGGACGACCCGCGCGTGCAATCCTGGACCCGGGAGAGCCTTCGGCGTGCCATCGCCCGACGTTGTCGCGCACGCTGATCCGCTACAGTTGCCTTTGATACGCAGCGACATGCGTGCCGTCAGGCCGCCTTCCCAACCGACCGAGAGAGCTTCGATGCATACCGTGCGTAGTCTTCAGGATCTGATCAGGACGCGAGTTTTACGACGAGGGCCGGTGGTCTACGGACCGCCACTTCCGCTTGCCCTGCCGACCCCGATCTACATCACACCACGCACCCGGTTGATCCTGCTCCTGCTGATCGGCGCGGTGTTCTATCTCATCGCGACCCGTGCATCGGAGGTCATCCTGCTGCTCTTCATGGGTGCGATCGTTGCGCTGGTGCTCTCGTTTCCGGTGCGCTTCCTGAACGCGTTCCTGCCCCGCAGGGTGGCAATCACGATCGTCGCATTCTCGACGCTGCTTTTCGCGATCGTGTTGCTCGCGCTGCTGATCCCCTTTGCGATCAACGAGATAAGCCGGTTCGCCGAATCCTTTCCGGCGACAGTCGATGACCTTCAGGGGCTGACCCGGGATCTCCTCTTCCAGTTCTACGATCGTGGATGGATGGAGGAGCATCCGGATGAGGTGCTGAGCGACATCGAGGCAGGTATCTTCGACGCCGGACAGCAAGTAGTCACGGATCTACTTAGTAATACCGTGGGCTGGATGACCCGGTCAGTAAACCTGCTCATCACGACCTTTGGCGTGATCTTTGTCTCGATTTATCTCCTGGCCGATATTCCCCGGTTCAGGGATTCCTTTGTCCGCATGTGGGCACCCGCCTACCGGGATGATGCGGTGGTTCTGTGGGATACGCTCGGCTACTCGCTCTCCCGCTACCTGAGCGGGTTGCTCGCCTCCATCCTGATCCAGGGGGTGGCAGCCTTCATCGGCCTCACCGTGCTCGGCGTCCCGTATGCCCTGCTTCTCGGGTTCTGGACATCGATGACGGCAATCCTGCCCTATATCGGGGCCTTCCTCGGCGCGATCCCCGCCATCGCGATTGCTCTCACGATCTCCTGGGAGCTGGCCCTGCTAACCACGCTGCTCTTCATTGTGATCAACCAGCTGGAGGCAAACTTCATCACCCCGCGCATCCAGGGATCCGCCGTGCGCGTGCATCCACTGCTGATCTTCTTCAGCGTGATCGCCGGCTCCAGCATGTTCGGTGCGATCGGGGCGGTGATGGCAGTGCCGACCTTGGCGGTCTTGCGTGTGGTCGGGGAGTTTTTCTGGCTTCGGCTCCGCGTCCGCGAGGATGGCCCCACGCTGCTGGCGGCGATGCGATCCGATGTCGCGGAGGAGCGCCTCTCGCAGCAGCCTCCCATTCCCGAGATCGTGGAGGAAGAGGCGGAGAAGGAGATCGTCCAGTCAGCCCAGGAGGGGCGAACGCTCTCGATCGAACAGGTCCGGGACCCGGAGGCGACCACATCCCCGGCGCCCTGATGTGGACGAGGGCCAGCCATCGAGCGTTCGACCCTGTGCGGCATCTCGTTCCACGACAACCGCTCGCAGAAGATCCCGGTTTGCATGTCGACTTCGCCGCACCATGCGGACCCTGAGGACGACCAAAACCAGGTGGTCGTTTTGGCGAGGAGGCGAGAGGCAAACACGTCACTCCCAACTCGGCCGGCACACGCAACGAGCGCCCGGAACGGAGATGTTCCGGGCGCTCGTTAGTGCGTGATGATGACTGGCTGGATACGCTGATCGCGTTACATCTTGCCGTCGCTGGTGACGGCTTTCTTGTTCACGTTCTTCGGAATGTCCTGATCCGATACCGGGTTCGGCCCACTGGACATCGGCGGCATCGGCATTTTCGGCGTGCCGTGCAGGCGCGGGTCGGCCTGCGATAACTCACCGATGTCGTCCGTCAGGGGCGTAGGATCGGCCAGGTACACGAACTCCCCATTGCCATCGGGTGTCGGCCCACTGGCCCATCGGCCCTCCTCGCTTGCCGTGCCCTTCGAGCAATTCCAGAAGGTGTACGCCTGCGACAGGTTCACCCGATCGAGCGGGAAGGGGCTCGGCACCTGGAACTGGTGCAGGCCGTCAGCCTGGAGCTCCTCGATCGCCGCCTGCCACTGGTTCTGGTGCATGATGTCACGTGCCAGGTTGAACGACAGCATCTTGCGGATGCCCTGATCCTCGGTCATCTCATAGAGCCGGCTCACCTGCAGGTTACCCTGCGACTCGGCCATCAGGTTACCGCTGGCAGTGGCGAAGGCGCCGCTCCACGGCAGGCCCATGCTGTCCTTGGCATCCGCGCCCTGCCCGTTGACGATCTCGTGCTGCGGGTTCATTGCGGCAAAGACGACGTCGCTGGGATTGCCGCCACCAAGGGCCGCACCGATCACCGGGATCTTGGCGGCATCCTCCTGCTCCTTCACCGGTGCCTTGTCCAGCAGACGGGAGATCATCACGGAGAGCATCTCGACGTGGGCAATCTCCTCCGTCCCGATGTCGAGCAGCATGTCGCGGTATTTCTCGGGACCACGGCTGTTCCACCCCTGGAAGAGGTACGACATCATGACGGTCATCTCGCCAAACTTGCCGCCCAGCAATTCCTGGAGCTGCTTGGCGTAGAGTGGATCCGGCGTGTCCGGCTTCGCTTCGAACTGCAATTCCTTGACATGAAAGAACATAAATGGAACCTCCTGATTAGCGGGATGGAGCGATGCGGATCGATATAACGATCGCTCCCCTGCATCGGCCGTCGCGGGGGTCATGCCAGCATGCTCCTTCAAGCGGAGCAATCAGTGCCGTACCCGGGTGACCCAATTGCCGGAGGAAGACTCCGCCAGGTCGTTAAACACCAGGCCGGCACGGTCGTTCACTGCAGATGGGCATTCAAGTTGCCGTTAAAGCTGTTTTCAGATGGGTTGGATCTCTGTAGCGTCTGTAGCGAAGGGGTCGCTCCCGCTATTCGCCTGAGGGCTCACCCCAGGACTTGCGGTGCATACGGCCTGTTCGCGGCCACGATGCAGCAATGTCCCCTGGCAGCGAGCCCCAGGCTGAGCCTGCAAGGCGAACAGCAACAGCGAGCCCTTCGCTACACCTTCTGCCTGGCAAGCTTGGCGTATCAATCTCACTGCAAGTTAATGTTGGTTGAGTGTTTACAGGGAGTGCTGCGCGCCGGAGCCCGGTATCACCTCAGGGAGGAACGCCTTCCACACATAGCGTCGCCACAGGTACACGCCGCAAAGGGCGAGCAACACGGCGCTGATGCCAATGACGATATCCAGCCCGATCAGCTGGGCCAGCGCCGAGAGGGAGAGCGTTGAAAAGGGCATCACCCCGTTGAAGGCAAGGCTGTTGAGGCTCATGAGCCGGCCCCGCAATTCGTCGGGAGCCGTCTGCTGCAGGCGTGTCATGATCTGGGAGTTCGCCATCGAGAAGGAGAACCCACCGACCATCACACCGGGAACCGCCATGACGGGATTCTGCGAGAGCGCTATCCAGCCCATGCCCAGCGCCAGACCGGCCACGGCGATCATGAGGCGCCGTGCGGCTGCGGATTCCAGGCGGCTTCCGCGCAGAAGCACGAGCGCACCGGTCAGCGACCCGGCACCCATGAACGAAAGCATGATGCCAACCCAACTATCACTGCCTCCCAGTTCGTTCGTCACGTAGAGAGGCAGCAGGACCAGCAGGGGAGGGGTAACGAAGAACGAGATCACTGCCTGGAGGAGCATCAGTCCCATCGTGCCGTCGTCGCTCTTGACGTAACCGAGGCCACGCTTGAGCGCCTCGAACTGCGATCCGGAGTCCCTCGCCCGAATGGGCGCCTTCAGCACCTTGCGTAGCCGGAAGAGCGTGCCGATCGGGGCCAGTAACGCGATGGCGTTCATGATGAAGGCACTCGCCAGCCCCTGCGCGCCGATTGCCGACGCGGCCAGCGCCGGCCCGACGATACGCGTGGAGTTGAATGAAGCCGAGTTGAGCGCGATTGCCTGGGGCAAGTCGTCCCGGGGGACCAGTTCGGCGACAAATGCCTGGGCTGCCGGGAGCTGGAAAGACATGACCACCCCGCCCAGAGAGGCAAAGACGAGGATATGCCAGTACTCGATGTTGTCGGTCCCGATCAACCAGGCATAGACAAGCGAGAAGAGACCTAGCAGACTCATCGAGACCATCAGGATATGCCGGCGGTTGAACCGATCGGCGATCACTCCACCGGTCAGGCTGAGCAGCAGCATCGGCACGGCCGACACGATATTGATCATGCCGATAGCGAGTGCCGAGGTCGTTAGGGAGAGCACCACGAGCTGGATTCCAACCTGCTGCATCCAGGTGCCGGCCCAGGCCACAATCTGGCTGAGCCAGTAGTTCCGGAAGGGCGCGACCTGCAGGGCGTGAGGGAGTTGTACATCGCGCAGCCACCGCGTCGTCGGCCAACGTAGCGCCCCAGTCCGCCGGATTGTAGGGGTGGTTTTGAAGGAGTCCTTGTTGCCCTTGCGCCCATCAGCCAGCGCACCGTTGCCAGCAGTGGGAAGACCCTTCGCCGGCGAAGGGCCCGAAATATTCCTGTCTACGGTCATCGTGTGTCGTCCCCTCGCGGCGCGATCGCCACGGTTGCCTGATGTGCATTATCGTCGAGAATGCACACCGGGCAACCATGTTGAGGAGAGACTCGCAATGAGAATCAGGTCTTCATCGCACCCGCCGTGATGCCCTCGATGAAGCGCCGCTGCAGCAGCAGGTAGAGGATGACCATCGGGATCATGGAGATCGTCACACCAGCCGCGATCATGCCACGGTCGGCGGTGAAGCGCCCGAAGAAGAACATGGTTCCGAGTGCAACCGGCCGCAGCTCGTCACGCTGCACGAAGATCAGCGGCATCAGGAACTGGTTCCAGGTGTAGATGAACTGGAAGACAACCAGCGTGGAGAGGCCTGGAATCGCCAGCGGCAGCATGATGCTCCGGAACACCTGCCACTCATTCGCGCCGTCCATCCGCGCCGCATCGGCGATATCTATGGGCAATCCCTTGAAAAAGCCCCGCATGAGGAAGATGCCGAACGGTAACCGCAAGGCGATACCCGGCACAATGAACGCCCAGTAGGTCTCCAGGAGCCCAATATCCCGCAGGAGATAGTAGATCGGGATCATCACGGACTGGAAGGGCACCATCAGTCCCAGCAGGAACAGCGTCAGGACCACGCCCCTGCCGGGTAACGGCAGCAGCGCGAGCGCGTACCCCGAGAAACAGGACAGGGCCACGACCCCGGTGACGATCGCCGCACAATAGATGACAGTGTTGAGCACGTAGCGGTCAAAGCCACCGACCGTCCAGGCTCGCTCGATGTTCTCCCACCGCAGCTCCGTTGGCAACGCGAAGGGGCTGCGCGAGATCTC
>DASYWM010000146.1:0-3031 GCA_035936075.1 Thermomicrobiales bacterium | reverse complement strand
CGCCGGATCGGGATCATCGGATTGCTCGACGCGAAGAATGGCAAGGAGATGATTCGTAGCGTGCTGCCGGTGATCGATGTGCTGATCGTGACAGCGCCGAAGGTGTTGGGGAAGGATGCCAAGAGTGTCGGTTCGATCGTTGATCTCGCCCGGGACGCCGGCTTCAGGGGCGAGGTACTGGTCGAGCCTGATTCGCTGCGGACGATGGACCTGGCGTATTCCCAGGTTCAGGAGGCACGGGGCGACGCTGTTCTGGTCACCGGATCACTCTATCTGGTGGGCAATGTACGCGAGCGCTGGTATGGCGAGCGGGAGATCGTCGCTCAGCGCACTCCATGGCCCCGAGTCTCGGCAAGCTCCAGCCAAGGCCCCTGAACATGGAACAGCCCCGCTTGCACTCCATGGAGCGCAAGCGGGGCTGTTCCGTGTTCTCCGTATACGCCGATTAGTCCTCGGCAGTCTGACGGAAGAGGATGAGTCCGATAAGGGTCGCGACTGCACCGATCGCCGTAAGGGTAAGCCCGACGGTCTCCTCGAAGCCCCCCGCCTCAAAAATCGAGGTGCCGATACCGTAGATGGTGATACCTACGCCGAACACCGAGGCCCCGGCAGCAGTAAGAATACGGCTCAACTCTTCCATGACTCTTCCCCTCGTCCCCAGACGGATCGGTGACCGCCGCTCCAACGGATTCATGATATGGCCTCTGTACGAGATATCGCATCGTACCGGGCGGGTACGGACGGCGTCACCAGACCCGGCGCTCTCCGTAGCCTACTGAAAAGGGCTGGAATAGTCGAGGGTCTTTGCTCGGGAAACGCGTAGAGATGCCCGGGATGTGAGAGGAGGCATGGATGCGCCATGCCTCCTGTACTCAACCAGCCTTCGCGTTGCTTACTGGCCGGAGAAGGTTGTGATGATGCCGTTTTCGACCTGCAGGCCGCCGTTCGCATCCGGCATCGCGCTGAAGACGACGTAGTTGCCCGGCTGGACATCGACCTCAGTGAAGGCTGTCCACCCTGGGCTGAGGGCGCCCACACCGCCGGCGACTGTTGCGTTGGTTTCCTCACCCCTGATCCACGAGGTAGCCAGCGCCACGGCACCTGCCTCGTCGAGGGTTTCTTCCGTCTGGAGGATGATCATGTCGCGGACCTGGTCACCCGTATTGGTGATCTGCAGGACCTGCTCACCGCCTGTCGGAGCGCCGTTCGGAACGATCTGGTTCTCGGTAACCTCGATGGAAACCGCCGCGGTGACCCCTTCAGGATTGACGAGACCAGCGATCTCCGGGGTTGCCCCTGGCGTTCCAACGCCCACCGGACTTGCCGTCGGTGTAGCGATAATGCCCTCGTTCGCCTCAAGTTCTTCCGGTGTCTGGATGGTGAAGCTGGCCGGAGACTGGGTTGAAGCTGGGTTGGTGCTGAACATGTACCATTTGCCTGGCGTGAGGTACACCAGGGAGGAAGTGGATTCGCCCGGGCCTGCCACGCCGCCCCCAGCGAATAAAGCAGAGGTCCACCACTCTGGCAGCTCTCCTCCCTCACCCTGGAACGCTGTGGCGAGGGTAGAGCTCAGGTCGCTTCCCGTCGTGCCTTCCGGGAGAAGCCCCAGATTGAGGTCAGCGACCGACTCTGTCTCGTTTACCAGTGTGAAGATATACCACCCCTCACCCATCGCGCCTGGAACGCTTGCGCTGTAGGTGTATTGCGCTGCCGTGACAACAACCTCGGTGAAACCAGTGTTCTCGAACGCGCCAGCTTCGGCCACCTCCGGCGATGCGGCTGGTGACGCATCCTGGGCTGTGACGGATCTCGTTGCCGCAAGCAAACCGGCTGAAGCACCCAGCCCCAGCGCGGCGAACGTCCGTCGTGAAAATCGATCATTGTGTGCAACCATTGGCAACAAGCTCCTTTGGGCGTTGAACCCGTACGCAGAAACAAAAACCTGACCAGCGTATTTCCGTTGCAGGATAAGGGCCACCGCATCAGCCGATATCGCACCCATACGAGGCCAGGCGGTAATGTCCCGACCGATCCTGCAGTACAAAACTATACTCAGGGTCAGGAGTGCCGATATGCAGGCGCGAGCCCAAGCATGTCCACCCGGGTGGACAACCCGTAGCAGACTCCGGACAACTGTCTGATGGGATAAGGAAGGTGAACGGCGAGTGAAGCAAGGACGAGATTCGATAGACCAACCAGGAACCAGCCCGTCCAACTCCTCCGGCAAGGAGCCCGCGGACATCCGGTACCTCATCACGGCAGGGTCGGAGGTCGAGGGTGTGATGTGGGCGGACGCGCTCCGCAGCGAGGGCATAGCGGTCCTGCTTCGTCCTGGTGGTCCCGGCGCGGGTGCCTGGGCGTCATCGGCCACTTTTGAGCACGCGCTCTATGTACGCCAGGACGATATGGAAGCTGCCCGGGAGATCCTGGCAGGATTCACAGCCGGTTCCCCTTCTCCAGTGCGGAGCCGCCGGCAGGCTCCACGCGTGCGTCCCCGATCACGGCGCAGATCTGGATGAGCTGCCCATCAACGGTCGTGAGCTGCCAGCATTCGTTGCCGCTCGGATAGGTGATCTCGTACTCGGGCCCACGACGCGGAATCGCGACATAGGCTGGATCGTCGCCGGAGATGGCAAGAGCGACGACCGCACTCCGGGTATAGGGCTCCTCGTGCCGGGACGACTCCATCACGGTGATGTACGCCTCGCCGATCTCCAGCCCTAGGAGTCGACCGTTGGCTCCCACGTCCAGCACACCGATGGATGCTTCGCAGCCATCGAGACCAGGGACCCGGAGTCGAATCGCGTTTGCGGCCAGATCGACGAGTACAGCGTCTGCCCAAAGGTTCATGATGTTTTCTGCCCTGCCGGTAGGACCGTAATACGCCATATCCGCGGTGTCAAGGGCTCCACCGTTATCCCTCCTACCTTCGCAACGGGTTGGATGGAAGCGCCGATCGCGGAGGGCACGCACTCGATCGTGCCCCAGATGCGGTGCCCCTCGTCTGTCTCCTGTATCCCTGACACCTCGC